>CBFGLP010000030.1:0-5173 GCA_965649595.1 uncultured Myxococcales bacterium
ATGTGGAACCCCGGGCCCTACACCTTCGACATCGGTGGCAACGGTTATCCGACGATCTGCTCGGGTGACTCGGGCGGGCCAGTGTTCATCCGCTACGACGACGGCACCTGGCACGCCTACGGCATCGCCTCGACCAAGAACTCGGACACCTGCGACCAGGCGGCGGGCACTCACTCGCTCGCGACCAACGCGGCCAAGTGGATCGAGAACGACTCCGGCATCGACGTGACCGTCTGCCACGACAACGACGGCAACTGGGATCCGGGCCCGCTCTGCGGCGGCTTCTTCAACGGTGAGCCCGCGCTGTCGTACGGGTCTTGGTACACGTGGTGCGAGGACGTGACCAGGAGCGGTTGGAGTGGCACCTGCGGGCCCGACTACGGCAACAACGCCGAGTCCGTGCCGCCGACGGTCGCGATCGTGAGCCCGACCGACGGAGCTGCCTACGAGGAGTCGCCGACCACCCTCGACATCACGATCGACGTCACCGACACGAGCGGGTTTTGGGACGTGCAGATCGAGATCGCCGGGATGCTGCAGCCGGTCGTGATCTCCGACCAAAGCCCCACGGTGTTCAGCGGCGTCAACTTCACGACCGGCGAGTACACGCTGGTCGCCCACGCGACCGACTTTTGGGGCAACCAGGCCGTGTCGGAGCCGGTGACGATCACGGTGACCAATGGGCCGGTGGGCGAGGACGAGGGCGAGAGCACCGATGAGGGTGAGTCCGGGGGCGAGGGGGAGGCCGATGAGGGCGAGTCGACGGGCGACGGTGGCCTCGACGAAGTGGGGGATACCTACTTCGATCCCTCGGCGAGTGGTGATGGGGGCTCGTGCGCGGTGGTCGAGTCGAGCGGTGACGCGGGCGGCCTGGCGCTGCTCGGGCTCGGCTTGCTCGGGCTGGCCGCCCGACGGCGCAGGGACTGATCGCTCAATCGGTCGCCGCGCGACGCTTCCGCTTGCGAGCCTTCACCTCGAGCTGGGTCTCGATCGTGGTGTCGACCATGAGCCCGGTCTCGGCCGGGTCGACCTCGCACGCCTTGCCGAAGGTCTCGAGCGCAGCCACTTGCTGAGGCAGCAGATCGTCGTCGCGCTTCTGGGCGCGCATCGGCAGGCTGATCCAGCGGACGATCTCGCTCACGTAGAAGCGTCGAAATTCCTCGCTCGCGCGGACTCGGCCGGTCGGGGCGTCGACGCAGACCGTGCGGGCCACACCGAGCGCCCGCTCGAAGTCGGTCGAGAGCCACATCGCGGCAGGCAGGCCAAACATGCACCAGTCGCTGAGGCGTGGATCGCTGTCGGCATCGCGCATGATGATCGGGCACCAATGCAGGACGTCTTGGTAGTCGCCACGCATGTGGTGGTTGACCAATGTGGACCGGTCGGGTGGATCGCTCGATCGGGCAGCGCACGCAGGTCCGCTCGCGAGGGTCAGCACGGAGCCGAAGATCATCGCGCGCATGAGCACTTGTCGCAGGCTCGCGCGCGGTCCTGCAACCAGAGTGCGCTCGACTGCCGAATACGGGTGGTCACCTACATGTGGTGACGCCCTAGGTTCGATCCGGCCCACCCGACGAAGTGCGATCAATTGCAATTCGCGCCAAGAACTGCGCTATGAGGAGACTGTGGGTCTGACGGTCATCCGCAAGCGCGAGAAACAGCGTCCTAAGCGCAATCCCAAGATCGCCCTGGTATTGGCGGGCGGGGCCGTTACAGGCGGAGCCTTCAAGCTCGGCGGTCTCAAAGCGCTCAATGACTTCCTCGTCGGTCGGGACATCGTCGACTTCGACATCTATGTGGGGCTCTCGGCGGGGGCCCTGCTCTCCGTGCCGCTCGCGGCCGGGCTCACGCCCGACGAGATGATCCGGGTGCTCGACGGAGGCAGCGCTCGCTTCGATCCGATGCTGCCGCGCGACGTCTATTCGCCCGACGCGGAGGAGCTGCTCGGTCGGCCCGGTCGGCTCGCGTGGGACATCGCGACCTTGCTGCCGAGCATGCTGCTCGACGCCCTGCGCGGGCTGCCGCGCTTGCCGAGCACCTTCCATGACGCGCTCGGCGAGCTGCTGCGCTCGCCCGACTATGCCCACCTCGAGCGGATGCTGCTGCGCCTGGTCGGCGAGATCGCCCCGCAGCGCGGGTTTCCGGCCATCACCGACGCGATCCCGAGCGGGCTGTTCTCGAACGCGCCGCTCGAGCAGTGGCTGCGCAACAACCTGGCCAAGATCGGTGTGCCCAACGACTTCCCGGGCTTCACGCGCGAGCGCTCGTGCGAGCTCTTCATCGCCGCTTGTGCGCTCGACACCGCCGAGCGGGTGATCTTCGGCGACGAGTCGGCTCCGCCGGAGGTCACGATCTCGCAGGCGGTCCAGGCCTCGACGGCGCTGCCGATCTTCTACAAGCCGGCTCGACTGCATGGCGTCGACTACATCGACGGGGCGGTGCGCAACACGGCCAACATCGACGTGGCGATCGAGAAGGGGGCCGATCTGGTCATCTGCTACAACCCCTTTCGGCCGATCGCCAACCGCATCGATCCGACAGACCCGCGCCGGATCTCCGATCAAGGGCTCAAGGGCGTGCTCAACCAGGTGTTCCGCACGCTCTTGCAGTCGCGCCTGCGCCTCGGCCTCGAGCGCTATCGGCATCAGGCCGACTTCGAGGGTGACATCGTGCTGATCGAGCCCAAGGAGCACGACCTCGACTTCTTCGCGATGAACCCGCTGGCGTACTGGAAGCGCGACGCGGCGATGCGGCACGGCTACGAGTCGGTCCGCCACACGATCGAGCACAACTTCGGTCTGCTCGACGAGGTGCTCGACAACTACGGGCTCGAGCTGAGCCGATCGGTCGCCTCGCGTCGGGCGGCGGCGATCGTGCACGAGCGGGGCTGGAACGTGGCGGCGAACGAGCCCGCGCGACAGCAGCGGGCCCAGCGGGCCAGTTAAGAGGTCAGCCGCTCGCGCTCCGCCTCGGCTTGCTCGCGCATGGAGGCCGGGAGCAAGAGTCGGTGCTCGTTCGTCGAACCGAGGCCGGCGAGCAGGGCGAGCGAGCGCTCGCCTTTGATCGTCGAGTCCACGCGAGCGAGCGCGAGCGCCTGGACGAGGGCGCGGGTCTCGTGCAGATCGCCCACACCGGGCAGTGCAACCAGCTCGACGCCGCGCTCGGCTTGGTCGAGGCGGAAGCGGAGCTCGTGACCCCAGTCGAGCAGGATCGCGGCGAGCAGGATCGCAGCGAGCACTGGCAGGTCCTCGCTCGCGAGCACGGTCCCGACGCCGAGCAGCAGCGCGCTGCGAATCAGACCGCGCCGGAACAAGCCAGACGCCACACGCTCGAGCTCGGCCTTGCTGGCGCGAGGAAATGCCCGTTGCCACAGCTCGACGAGCCGGCTCGGGCGCGTGAACGCAGCGCCGAGCAGCAGGGTGAGCCCGAGGGTGCCGAGCAAGCCGAGCGCGCCGAGGTGAGGCTCGAGCGTGGCCGCCAGCGAGTCGACGCCCAGCCAGTCGATCAGCGCGACCAAACCGAGCGGCACGAGCAGAGGCAACAACCCCGAGGTCGGCGTGACCAGGCCGAGCCCGAGATCTCCGTCGCGAGCTTGGCCCTCGTCGATGCGGGTCAGAGGCTGACGGCCTTGGCTAGTCGGTCGAACCGCGGGCGCGAGCACGGCCGCGGCTGCGAAGGTGAGGCCGATCAGCATCGCCAGCGTAGGTAGATCGGGTCGTGGACCGACTAGCGGAACGAGCAGCAGCGCGACCAAGCAGGTCGACAGCCCACTGCCGACACCCCAGCGATCGATGAGCCCGACGAGGGCGACCAGCAGCGGAAGCGCGCCGAGCTGCAGCGCCATCCGAGCTGGATCTCCGAGACCGTCCGCGAGCGGCCAGGGCCCGAGCAACTGAGCGACCACGGTCAGCACGAGCGCGAGCGGCAAGACGACGACGCGCAGGGCGGGTCGAGCGGGCAACGCCGAGGTCACGCCCCGAGCGATCAGCCATGCGCCGAGCGCTGGCCACAGCGCCGCGACGGCCAGCGAGGCTCGGGGCTCGAGCTCGCTGCCAGGTACTGGCGCTCGCCCGAGCAGCACGAGCGCCACACCCACCCCGAGCGTGACTCCGAGCCGCCCGAGCACGTCGAGCATCGCCGAAGCGGCCGGCGGCTCGGGCACGGTGATCGCTTCGAGCGGCTTGCCGCACGAGCGACAGAGCTCGACATCGTCGATGAACTCGGCGGCGAAACCATGTCGCACGCGGAAGGGGCAGCCTGGGTTGGAGCAGCGGCGCACGATCGCCGCGGACGATAGCAAACCGATCCCCACGCTCTGTCATGACCAAAAAGAGGGCCGGCGTGGCCGGCCCTCTTGGTGCGAGTCGCTCGCCGACTCAACCGAAGCGGACGGAGGCCAGCGTGCTGGCCGGAGTCAGCGAAGGTCGACGAGCGCTCGCAGTCAGCCTGCCTTGGCGCCGGCTTTGCCGCTGACGCTGGCGCTGGCCTTGACCGACACGTTGATCTTCACGCTCGCGCTCGCCAGCGCCTGCGCGGCCGCGCTCACGCAGGTGATCGCCTTGCCGCCCGCGCCCTGCAGCTCGCCACGCAGCTTGTTGCCGGTCTTGACCACGACCGCGAGGTCGGTCTGCAGCTGCTTGCCGAGCCGGATCTGCGCCTGCAGCAGCGCGGGCAGGTTGGCCTGCAAGGTCGCGACGAGCTTGGCGGCGGCCTCGGCGTTGCCTTGCTGCTTGACCGTCACCTTGGCCGGCTTGCAGCTCGCGCGGAAGTCGGCCGAGGCCTCGCAGTTGGCCGAGCAGTCGGCCTTGACCTTCGATTGCTCGACCTCGACCTCGCAGCGAGGAGCCTTCCACTCGCCCTCGCACTTGGCGTGGCAGGTCGAGTCGCACTTGCCCGAGCAGGTGCCCTTGCACTCGCCGATGCAGTTGCCCTTCGCGTCCTTGGCCGTGCACTCGCCGCTGCAGGTGCCGTTGCAGGTGCCCTCGCACTGGCCGGAGCAGGTGCCCTGGCAGTAGCCCGAGAGCTTGGCCGGCTCGCACTCGGCCACGACCTTGGCCGGGTCGACCTCGAGCCCGCACTTGGCGTCGCACTTGGCCTTGAAGTTGGCGTCCATCTGGCAGCGCGGCGGCTGATAGCTGATTTGGACGGCGGCGTTGGCCTTGATGATCTGCTC
>CBFGLP010000031.1:0-9081 GCA_965649595.1 uncultured Myxococcales bacterium
CGAGGCGCTGCTGGCCGTGCACGCGGCCCTCGCGAAGGACGAGTCGACGCTCCTGCTGATCGACAAGGCCGCCCGACGAGCGCGAGCCGAGCTGCGCGACAACCTGCGCGTGCTCGGGGTCGAGCTCGCCGACGATCCGATCGACGACGACATCGGCGGCCTGCTCGGGCGCAACGGTGAGGTGCTGGTCGAGCCCTTCGTGTCCTCGGAGCCGAAGCGGTCCGAGTCGGGCGCGCGATCGATCGTCGAGGCGCTGCCGCCCGAGAACCGAGAGAGCCGCGTGCACGACATGCTGACGAGCTTGGCTCGCCACTATGGCCGCGACGATCGCTGGCGAGAAGAGCTGCCCTTCGCCGACCTCCCCCGCATCCGCGCCGCCGCTGCCGTCTACGCGCAGCCGATCGCCAGCTGGGATCCTTTCGCAGGCGCCGAGCGAGCCCAGGCGACCGCCGAGCGACTCGCGGCGTTCGTCCGTCGGCAGCGTCGCTCGCTTCGAGGGGCGCTCGATTTCTCCGGCTACGAGACCAGCGATCCGACCGGGATCGATCGACCCCTGCGTGGTGACGGCGAAGCGATCGTGCCTCGTGTGGCGCTCGAGCTGATCCGCGATCGGGCCTCTCGATCGGCCGATCACTTCGCGCTGCGCCCAGGCAACGAGTCCGACCGGGCCTACTACGTGGTCGCGGCGTCGGGCATCGATCCGCGCGCGGTCGCTTCGCTGCGGCCGAAGGACACGCCGCCCTCCGCCGCATCGACGCCCCAGCGCGACGATCCGCCAGCGATCTAGCATCACGATCACGCGGCGCAGTCGACCCGCAGGGTGGCTCGCCGCAGCTCGCCGCCACCGACCACCGCGATTGCGTCGTCGGATGCTTGCACGCTCACCGCCCGCTCGACTCGAGCGAGCGTCTGGACCTCACGCAGCCCGGCCGGGCTCGCGCACGCGAGCCGCAGCACGCCGCCGAGCTCGAGCCCGACCACCGCAGCGCCGCTCGGCAAGATTGAGGCATCGACCCAAGGTCCGGTCCAGCGACCAACCACCGCCCAGCTCTTCGTATCGATCAGCGCGATCGAGCGGTTGAGGTCGACCGCGATCAGCCAGCGCCCGTCGTGGCTCGCCTCCAAACGAACGAGGGTCGCGCCGTCGAGATCGATGGTCGCTATCTCATGGCCAGCATGGTCGACGACCCGCGGACGTCGAAGCCCAATCGCCAGCCAATCGGGCCCGAGCCACAGCGCCTGCGGGGCGAGGTCGCTGCTTTCCCACGCGCTCGCAACCAGCTCGCCGGTCTCGCCCGAATGGAGCGTCACGCGGGCGCGCGTGGATGTGCCCGAAGCGCTCCTTGCCAGCCACGCCCCGTCGGCTGACCACGCGTAGGTCTGCACGACCTCGCCGCGATCCCTCGGCACCGGCTCCGGCACCGCGGCTCGACGCAGATCGATCGCCCCAGTGTCGAGCTCGAGCACGCTGGGTCCCCAGGCGACTCGCCCGGCCTGAACCCGCGGTCGGCCAGGTGACGCCGCTCCGACATCGACGCTCGCCACTCGCTGCTCACCGACCCAGACCACGGCGTGGCCGCGACCAACCGCGATCGTCCGCTCGCCCGCGATCGCAGCCGCGCTGCCGCCCTCGGCCGAGAGCACCGTCCATGCCCCCAGCTCGACCGCCCTCGCATCGCTCGTGTCCGTGGTCATGCCCTGCTCGCTCGCGCTCTCGTGGGTGCAGCCGGCGATCAACACCCCGATCGACACTCCCCGCACCAGCGCCCCCGCACGCCGGCTCATCGCCGCCTCAGCGTGCCCGGCGGCACGAAGCCCTGGCGCACGGTCACACCGGCGATCTCGATCGCCGCCCAGCCATGCACGGTGCCCATCACCCGGACCACGTCGCCGCGCACGAGCCTGTGAAAGGATCGCTGGCGAAACGAGGGCCGCGGTCGCACGTCGAGCGTGCGCGGGATGACCTCGGCCGCGTGCGGATCGACGGTGATGGCCTCGTCGTTGTCGCTGTCACCCGTGAATTCGGTGTTGCGCCGCGGCAAGCTGCGACCGCCCACCGTGGTCGTGCCGATCAAGCCGAGGCCCTCGAGGATCTCCCGTTCGCCGCGACCCGAGCCGGTGATCTCGGCCAGAAACGCCGGCTCGAAGGTCGGCGTCGCGCCGCTGGTGTTGACGTGCGCACGCAGGAAGCGGCGGATCGTGGCGTTGCTGGAGTCGCGGAAGTACCACGCGAGCGCCAGGCGGATCTGTCCGACCGAAGGCCCGGCGCCGGTGATCGTCAGCGCGCGGCCGAGGTGCCGCGCGAGCGTCGAGGTCGACAACCAGGGCTCGATCCCGTCGGCGTGCATGCCCGAGGTCTCGACCGAGGTGAGGAAGGCCGTCAGCGCAGCCGCACCGCCGCCGCGACCGAGCACGACTTGCTGCGTGATCAAGCGGCCCCGCCAGGCCTGCAGATCCGATGGAGCCGTGAAGGTCGGTGTCGCCAACATGCCGGCCAGCACTTCACCAGCGAAGCGATGCGGGCGGAGGTCTCCGGCCAACCGCGCGACGTCGATCGAGAAGTCATCGGGCCAGCGGGTCAAGAACACGGTCTCGGCGACGTTGGCCAGCTCGTTCACCCGGCGCAGATCGATGCCGGAACCCGGCGTGCGGATCGACGAGAGCGCGACGGTGACGAGGGCGATCGTCACCTCCCCCCACCAGCCGCTCGAAGCAACGCCCAGCCGTGTTCGCAGCAAGGTCTCAGCGGTCGTCGTGCTGGTCGCACCGACCTCGACCGCGGCCCGCAGCACCCCCTCGGGCTCGGTGCCATGTGCGACGTAGTCGTTGGGCGCGGCGTCGAAGGCGTGGGGATCTTTGGAGTAGGTTGGCTGAATGTTGCCGGTCGCCGAGTCGAACAGCGTGTCGACCTGCGCAACCGAGGCCCGCGGCGTGAACATTGGCATCGCCGCCGGCATCCCGGCCGCAGTCGCCCGCGCCCGCGCGAGCGCGCCGAGGTTCTCGAACCCCGCCAACCGTGCGGGGATCCGCGACGCCGGAGTGCCCGCGGCCACCGGGTGGGCGCCGACCAGACACCCATCGAACATCAGCCGAGCCGTCGCCGGATCCATGTTGCGGAACAGCGCATCGAACAGCGCCTGCGTGGCCGCTCGGCCCGACCCTCGCGTGTCGAGGCTCTCCGATGGATACGACACCGCGCCGCCGCTGACCGTCGGCGCCCCCATTCCCGCGATCTCGACCGTCCGGGGGCTGCCGTGACCGGCGATGATCACCTGCGAGATGCGTCGCACTCCGCCAGCGTCGGGCTGGCCGTAGGTGCTGGCGATCGAAGGGATCCGCGAGGTGATCGAAGCGATCGACTCGGCCCCCTCGATCATCAGCACGTTGTTCCCCGATGCGGTGACCAGGTCCTCGTACACGCTGGTTCCGCCCTGGAACGAGCTGACGTCGTGGGCCGTGTGCAGCACCAGCACGAGCCGACGAGCGCCGCTGAAGTCGATCAAGTTGGCCTTGAGCTGGTTGAGCATCGGCAACGAGAAGCGATGCGGGTTGCGCAACCAACTCATCAAGGGCACCAGCGCGGTGCCGACAGTCGCGATGCTGCCGCCGAGCGCGGCGATCAGATCGAGCAGCTTTTGGAACTCCACGCCGCGCCCACCAGGCGTGGCGGAGTCGTACGAGCGCGACAAGTTCGGATGGAAGGCCGCCCAGTACCAGCGCAGGATCGGCATCAACCCACCGTCGTGCACATCCTCGAGCTGCGACTGCGAGACCGTCAGCTCGAGCACCTCACCGGGCACCAGGCTCTCTAGCTCGGCGAGCGTGCGACCGAGCGAGATCCGACGGCTCAGCAAGATCGTGCCCGGCGAGAAGATCCGGACCGTGTGCTGGCTCGTGTGCGTGGCTCGACAAAAGCGCCGCAGCGCGTCGAGATCCGCGGCTGTGAGCGAGCGAAGCTGATCGACCCCGACGTCGCCAATCCCCGCGCGAATGTGGGGCCCCTCGCTGCCGAGCAGCAAGAGCCGCCAGAGATCATCGCGGTCGACGGCGGTCAAGCTCGGCTCGACGTACCAGTCGGCCTGCTGCTGCACGTAGTCCTGGAACTCGGCGAGCGTCAGCGCAGGCGTGATCGTGAAGATCAAGAAGCGAGTGCCGAAGATCTCGCTTTGAGTCTTGCGGGCGACCGTGCTGGGCGCGGTCGGGTGGCGGTAGACCAACGAAGGGCTGCCCAGCCCCGAGGTGCCCGGTCCTCGCTGGTCGGCCTCGCGCTCGGCTGGGTCATCGCGCTCGGCGATCGCTAACCCCTCGTGCGGCTCGACCCGGCGCCCGACCTGGCGCGTGTGCACGAGCTCGTGCTGGAGCAGCCGCGAGCCCTCGACCGTCTGCGGTGCCCACTCGCCGCGGCCGAAGTAGATGTCGGTGCCGACCGTGACCGCGCGGGCCGACAGCCCCGCCGCCGCGCGGCCAGCCGCATCGTCCACGTGCACGCGCGCTCGACCCAGCTCGATCGCCGGCCGCGACTCCTGCATCGCCGTCCACGGGCTCTCGCGCGTCGCCAGGGCATGCCAGTTCGGATTCGGGGTCGCCCGCCCAGCCGAGTCCGAGCTCGATCGCTCGGCCCTCGCGGGGACCGACGTCGCGGCGGTCTGCCTCGCTCGACTCGCGACCACGGCTCACTGTAGCAGGCGCTGACTTGTCTCCCCGAACGAACCATCCGACCATGGCTCGGCCTCCTGGCGACGCCGGCTGCACGATGTTTCTGTTCGGCCCACCATCCGGCGAGCCCGGCGACCCGCTCATCGACCCGCAATTCGATCCGCTGGCCGACGGCGTGCCCGACAACCTCGCCCAAGCCGACGAGCAGCTCTCGCCCGCGATCGCAGACCTGATCGACACGGGAGGCTCGGCGATCGTGGTGGCGCTGCTGGCCGTCGCGTTCGTCACCCTGTTGGTCGCGTTGATCCGGCGTCGCTTCGCCGCCGCCGACGCGGCCAGCCCAGGCCCCAGCTCGGTCGCGGCGGCGCTCGGCTGCCTCGGTCTCTACCTCTTCGGTCGCGCGCTGGATCCCGTGCTCGCCTCGCTACCCGAGCGGCCCGCGTGGTTTCCCGAGGCAAAGTGGGAAGCGGTCGGCTTCTTCGAGTGGCGCCTGCTCGGTCGCCCTTGGGCCTGGGGTGCGCTGCCGCTCGCCGAGCACCCGGGCGTCGCGCTGATCGTCCACGCGACCGTCTGGCTGCTCGCGTTCTTGCTCCTGCGCTTCGTGATCGATCTGGTCTGGGCCGGCGAGCTGCGCTGGTCCAGGCCCGAGCACGAGCTGCCCCCGTACCAGCGCTGGGTTGGTGCCTCGACCACGCGACGCGCCGATCGTCGCTTTCGTCGCTGGCTCGGACCGATCACGATGTGGATGCTCCCGCTCCACGCAATCGCCGGCCTGCGCCTCGCCGAGCACCCCGGCAGCATGCCCGCGCCAGGCCTATGGGTGACCGGCGGCCTGGTTTTGTGGATGACGACCTTCCACCTGCTGGTCCAGGGTCGCCCGCCCAAGCCCAAGACCAAGGCAGAGCAGCAACAGGGCGAGGCCGAGGCTGCCGCGAGCGAGCTCGTGCTCCCGCCCTTCGAGCGGCTCCGGCAGGCGCTCGAGCAGCTACGGCCGGGTGTCCAGCTCGAGCCGCTCGAGCTGCGCCCGGCGGTCGAGGACACGCGCGTCGACTTCCCTGCCCCGATCGCCTCGCTCGTGCGCGAGATCTTCTTCGACCTGACCGGCCACACCAAGCTGTGGTCACACCAAGCCGAGCTGCTCGGCCACCTCGGTGAGCTGTGGCGCATGCAGGCGAGCGCCGAGCCGGGCGAGGTGCCGACGCTGACCGAAGAGCGCGGCCCCGCGACCGTACGAGCGCTCGACACCTCGACCCCGCACGCGCTGGTGCTCGCGCCTGAGGGCTCGGGCCGGACCACGCTCACCTTGCTCGCGGCCTTGCACGTGTTCTTCGATCGCGGCGCGACCTCGCTGGTGCTCGTGCGCGACCGGGCGGCCGCCAAGCAGTGGGCTCGGCGGCTCGAGCGAGCGCTGCTCGGCTCATCCGCCCGCTGGAACGTGCTCGTCTGCGTCGCCGGCGAGGACCTCGGCGCCACGCTGGTCGCCGAGCGGACCCCCGCGATCGTGATCGCCGACCTCGAGGCGTTCGAGGCCGAGCTGCTCGGTGATCCGCGGACCGACAGCCTGCTCGCCCGCCTCGGCCTCGTCGTTGCCGACGACGTCGACCGCTTCACCGGGGTTGCCGAGATGCACCTGCAGCTGTGCATGCGTCGGCTCTGGGCCCTGCTCGATCGCCTGCACGCGGCCCCCTACCCAGCCGCTCTGCTCGCGACCGCGGGCGCTAGCGCGTCGGGCATCGACGCGTGGGCCAAGCACGTGCTCGCCCAGCCGCTGCGGATCTTCAGCGACGACCGAGCGCCCTGCCGTGCGCGCGTGCTGCTGCGTCGCCGCGACCTCGTCGACACGGCCGGTCAGGACATCCCGCTCGCCCTGCTCGCGCAGGCCTGCGACGCCGCCGGGCTGCCCTGGCACCTGCGCCTCGCGGGTGACGCCCTGCGCCACGTCCGACGGGCCAGCTACGATCTCGGCAACCTCCGTCGGCACTTTTGCGAGGACCCGACCGAGGCCGCGATCGTGATCGTCGAGGGCACCTACCCCGACGTCCGCCGCGAGGCCGATCGCCTCGCCCACGTCGGCCTCGCGCTGCCGCCCGAGCTGGCCTCGGCTGGCCCCGTCGTGCTCGTGCTCGCTCCGCCCGGCGACGAGGAGATGGTCCTGCACGAGGAAGCCGAGGACGCACCAAAGCGCGAGCTGATCGCCTCGCTGCCCCGCGCCGTGCCCTTGGCCGAGCCCAAGCTCGTCCGCCAGCGCCACTTCGACCGCGCGATCGGGCGCGAGCAAGACCTCGCCGCGCTGCGGGAGCGCCTCGGCCCGACCTTCGTCGACGAGACCGTCGCCCGCCTCGGCAGCGTCTTGCAGCTGCGCGAGATCCTGCAGCTCGATCCCCAGACCGACGAGATCCGCCCGCGAACCATTCTCCGAGCGGTCCGCGAGGGCTCGCTCGGCCAGCCGATCGACGCGGGCTGCGTCAGCGATCGCGGCTCGCGGACCAGCATCGTCGACGCAGGCACCTCCGAGCTCCTGCTGACCAGTGACGAGGCCGTGGTCCGAGCCGTCTTCCCACCTGGCCGCGTGTTCCTGCACCCGCGCGGCCGCTTCATGGTCGTCGAGCCGAGCGCGTCCGCGGATCCCCGCACGATCACCGCCGAGCAGATCGACGGCGCCCTGCGGACCAGCTCGGATCGCACGCTCGCGCTCGAGCCCAGCGAAGCCCCGCCCTGGATGGCCCGCGAGCTCGGCGGCCGCAAGCTCGCCGTCGCGCTGCTCAGCGGCACGGCGATCGAGCGGATCCACGGCGTCCGCCGCTTCGGCCCCGGTCCCAAGCTGCTCGACCATCGCAGCTTCGAGCAGCCGCTCGAGATCCGCTACGGCACCGACCTCTGCTTGATCGCCACGGGCGGCGATCCGCGGGTCAACGGAGTCGCGAGCGAGACCGAGGAGCCCGGCTGGGCGATCCTGGTCCCGCTCTGCGCCGCGATCCGCATGATGCTGCCCGCCTACCTGCGCGCGAGCGAGGAGCTGATCGACGTCGATCTCGTCGAGTACGAAGGCCGCCGCCTGATCGTCCTGTGGGACCGCACCCCTGGCGGAAGCGGGTTCTCGAGGTTCGTGTGCGAGCGAGGCCTCGGCGACCTGCTCGCGCTCGCGCGCATGGTCCTCGAGCGGCTCGTCGGGCCCGAGTTCGTTCGTCTGCGGCACATTCATGATCGGGCGCCGCACTCGGATCCTAGCCGCTGGAACGTGGGAGAGGCGCTGCGCTGGCTCGACGGCGTGCTCGATCCGCCGCCGCCGAGCCCCGAGCAAGCGACCGCCGAAGCCGAGGCGAGCAAGGGACCGCGGATCGCGTTCGTGCCCGGCGAAGGTCATGGCGATCTCGGTCGGCTGTGGATCTCGCAGACCGGACGGACCGATGACCTCGTCTGGACCCGTCACACCTGGACCAGCTCGGTGCCGCTCGCGGGTCAGCCGGCGGGACGCGTCAGCCTCGACATCGCGGTCGAGCGACCGGCGATCGCGGCGGCGCGCCGACGAGCCCTGCTGCTCGGTGGCGGCGTGCAGCAGCCCGGGCGACTCGAGCGAGCGTCGAGCCATGAGCACGTGCAGGTGCTCGAGGCCGACCGCGCCGACCTCGAGCCGATCCGCGAGTGCCTGGCCAAGCTGTGTGGGGCCTCCTTGATCGACGCGGTGCTCGGGCTGGTCGCTGCGATCCCGATCAGCGCCCGCCCGCTCGCCGTCGCGGATCGGGGCCCGCTCGCCGTGCTCGCGCGACGACGGGCCGACCTCGACGCGAAGCTCTTGCTCGCTTGTGCGCTGCTGCCTGACGACGCTGCGGCGGAGATCGTCGCGGGGCTCGAGAAGCAGGCCTGGTTGTCGATCGCCCGTGGTGAGGGGCGCGAGACCTGGGCGCTCGAGGGGCCGGCCACGCGGAGGATCGACGGGGAGCCGGCTCGCAAGACGGTGGTTGTGCTGGATCCGAAGCCTTGATCGGCCCAATGGAATAGATCGGCGGATTGACGACGAGCTCGTCAATCCGCATCTGGGCGATCAATTCAAACGCATGAACACAATAAACAATGGTACGCGTTCACACCGGTGATTGCCGTGAGATCCTGGATTGGGAGACTTGCCCTGCGCCGAAAAAAATTAGGCCCTCGCACCACCCGATAGGTGTAAACGCGTACAAACAATGCACATACTATATTTCGACCATGCCCACCTGCCGGTCGCCACCCAGAATATCTGCATGCCACATTCAGCCCTCTGTTTTCCTCACGCACCGAGGACCAAATTTTTGCCCGTCGAAGTTAGCTAATCTCCCCTCGACCGCGACCTCCAGGAAGGTGCGCTCGAAGCCCGCCGCACCGACGTGCTCGACCTGGTGCACGAGCGCGGCCTCGTCCCGACCGACGAGCAGCGCGCCGTCATCG
>CBFGLP010000032.1:0-6349 GCA_965649595.1 uncultured Myxococcales bacterium
CATGCGGCGACTCGCGCATGTACTCGACGTCGTAGCCGAGCTCGGTGGCCAAGTCCGCGACGTACTCGGCGTCGTGATAGTCCTCGCCATGGTGGTTGTCGTCGAGCACCACCAGCACCGACGGAGACTCGGTCGCGGTGCCGTGACCGACCCAGCGCAAGGTGTTGTCGATCAGCTTCGACGCCGACTCTTGCGACATGCCCGGCTGGTTGTCGAGCGTCAGCAGGATCACCGCCGAGCGCCCGGTCGCCTCGCAGCCGAGCGTGGCGTCGAGGGTGACCGCGTCGCTGGCGTGCGACTCGACGCCGGTGCGATCCTCGATCCGAACCGGCTTCAGGCCGGGCTCGGTGCGGTAGAGGTCATAGACGTTCACGCCAATCTCGTAAGCACCGGAGTCGCGCGCCTGCACGGCGATGCACTGCGTGACCGAGCGATCGCTGTTGATCATGTGCTTGACCACGTTTGGGCGCTGATCGACGAGGCTGCTGAGGTCCCACTCGAGCTCCATGCGGTCGAAGTCGGGATCGCTGGCGGTCGCGCAGACCATCGTCGCGTCGCAGGCCGACACGTCGGGCCGCGCGATCAGCTGGGTGATCGTCGGCGGGGCGTTGACCGACCCGACCGAGTCGGGCACGCGGGCCTCGGCGCTGCACTCGATGACCAGGTCGAGGGTCGTCTCGACGCCCTCTTCGACCACCACGTCGACGGCCTTGGCCGCGCAGCTCGGCACCGCTTCGCCCGTGCTGGTCAGCGGCGCCGCGACGAGCTGGTAGCAACCGGGCGGGATCGCCAGGACCTGCTCACCGAGCAGCATCTCCTCGTTCAGGTAGTCATCGGCCGTTTCGAAGGCCGCGTCGCCGTTGGGCCAGAGCATCGCGGCGATGTCGAGCCGACTCGTGATCGGCTTGGGCTTGCCCTTGGTCGCCGAGTTCGGGCAGACGTCCGCTGGCGACAGGCGCAGCTCGAGCGCGCCGAGATCATCGAGGCCCTGAATGGCCACGCGCGCGCGCAGGCCCGAGCTGGTCTCGCTGGCTTCGGTCGAACAGGCGCTGACGAGCGCGACGCTGAGGAGGGGCAACAGGATGAGCGGCTTGGTGGTCATTGCATTCGGCTCCGTGATGGTCCGAGTCGCCGCTCCACCGGCGAGGACGGTTCCAACGCGACCACCATGAGGCATTCGGAGCGGCGACGAAAATGCAACGATCGAGCAGGCTCCGCTGCGCGTCCGGCAAATCCCGCGACTTCATCCGATCTGCTGCCAGGCCGCGCAAGCCTGGAGCGATTCGATCGAGGCAGGACGCAGGCCTTGCCGTGCCGTGATCAGCGAGGGCGCTAGCCCGAGATCAAGCACACGCCCAAGTCGGCGAGGCAGGTCTCGCCCTTGTCACAATCGATATCGTTGGTGCACGGGGTCGCGCACAGCCCTTCGAAGCAGAGGTCACCCTCGGGGCACGGATAGGTGTCGCTACACGGGACCGCGCAGATGCCCTGTGTGACCGGCTCGTCCTCGACACCGGACAGGTTCAAGCACTCTTGCGGGCTCGGGCACACGTCGTCGGCGATCGGGCACACGGCCGAGCAGTAGCCGTTGAAGCAGACCGGCGCGTCGTTGGGACAAGGCTCCAGCTCGCCCCCGCAAGGGATCTGGCACAGGCCCGCCGAGCACACCTCGCCCTCGCCACAGTCCGCGTCGCTCTCGCAGGTGAAGCGGAAGGTCGCCGGCGGTGGCGACTCGACGAAGCACGCCCCGATCCCGAAGGCCGCAAACAAGAACATCAGCCGCCCGCGGCTGAGCGGGCCGAGCAGCGAGGACGTGGCGCGGACGGGCAGCACGGCCCTTTCCTACACGTACGCGGTGGGTCCGGCAAGCCGTGGCCGGCCCGCGGGTCAGCCCTTCGGCCCGGACGGGCCGACGAAGCCCTTCGGCCAACACTCAATTGCACTGGGCCTGGTAGTCGTACCAGCCCTGGTTCCAGTCGCCGTCCTGATAGCTGCCGTCCCCGTTCGGATCGCAGTAGCCGCCCGCCTGCGTCATCGGGCACCCCGCGGTGTTCGGCCCATAGAAGCAGAAGTTGTCGAACGCGGGGTCACCAGGCTGGCAGGGACACGAGCACTGCCCGCAGTCGGCCGGGCATGACTGGCACGACTCCCCTGCCCCACACGAGTTGTTGGGGCAGCTCGCACAAGCGCCACAGTCTTGCGTACACGAGCCGCAGTCTTCGCCCCCGTTGCACGAGCCGTCGCCACAAAAGGGCGCACACATGCCGCAGTCGGCCGGGCAATTCTGGCAGGTGTCGCTGCCGTTGCAGAAGGTGTCGCCGCAGACCGGGGTCTGGCAACCATCCACGCAGTCGACCGGGCAGGTCTGACACGACTCGTTGGCCTCGCAGGTCCCGTTGCCGCAGCCGGGGCACACGTCGCAGTCGAGCGGACACGTCATGCAGGTCTCACCCGACTCGGCGCTGCAGATCGCGTCGCCACAATAGACGCACGCGCTGCAGTCGGCCGGGCAGTTCTGGCAGGTCTCGCTCGGCTGATTGCAGGTCTGGTCGCCGCAGAAGGGCAGATCGGGTCCGTCGTCCGTGTCCTCGTCGGTCGCCGCGGTGCCGTCCTCGCTGTCCGCCGAGGTCTCGGCGATGTCGTCGGCTCCGCTCGAGTAGGTCGTGGTGTCGATGTCGTTGCCGCTGCCTTCGGCACAACCAAACAGCACGAGTGATGCGAGCAGGAGCGATGGGGCGACGCCGCGAGCAACCAGCATGGGGGTGCCCGCGACGATACGCCCGAACGCTCGGCGAACCCAAGCATGGAACGTGGTGGGCTGTGGTCCACTACACTGGCCTCGGGATCAACAGGACACCGAGCTCGCTTCGTTGACACACGCTCGCGCGGTGCTAGAGAGGCTCTACGCGAGGCTCAGGAGCCCCGTGCTGCGCTTGCCATCCGGGTTACCGGTCGGGTGGAGGGGGCAGCGGGGCGAGCAGGAGGAAGCCATGATCTCGATGTCGACGACCAGCCACGTGTTCGAGCTTCCTCGCCGCTCCCGAGCCACTCGCAGCGCGCTTCGTCGTTGATGCGCCCGTCGGCGTTCGGGCTCGGCCAGCCTCGCCAAGGCTTTCTCGGCCCATCCGGGCCGAGCGGCTGACCGCTCGAGTCAGCCGAGGATTCGACCACCACGCCCGGCGACCCGGGACATGGTCTTCGTCCACCTCGCGTGAACGGAGCGTGTCATGCCATCCCGCAAGTCCACCACGAAGCCCCGCCGCCCCGGCGATCCACAGTTCGAACGCAAGACCGCGCAGCTCTGCCGGCAGGTCGAGCGTCGCCTCTCGCTCAGCTTCGCCGAGCTCGACGACCCCGAGCTCGCGAGCCTCGAGCTGATCTCGGTCGACGCCACCCCGGACGGCAGCCGGCTCTTGCTCAGCCTCGGCACCAGCCCAGGGACCCACGCCGACGAGCCCGAGTTGCTCGCGCGCCTGCGCAAGATTCGGGGCCTCCTGCGCGAGGAGGTCGCGGCGGCGATCCATCGCCGCCGTACGCCCGAGCTCGACTTCCGCGTGTTGACCCCGCTCCCGCCCGAGCTCGCTCCGACCCCGCCGGAGCCGAGTGACGACCAAGGCTGAGTTATCCACGGAGGCAGGCAGAGCAGCCCGCGACGCTGCGGCCCTGCTACCCTGCCTCCGTGGCCCTCACCCCCGAACGCGTCCGAGCTTTTCGTGAAGACTATCGACGCGAGCGCATCAGCCCGCGCTATCACGGCTGGTTGCACTTCATCGCCATCAACGTCGTCTGCGTCGTCGCGATCATCGCCTCGCTGCTGCGGATCGACGTCCTGCGCTGGAGCGATCTGATCGTCGTCCCGCTCGCGTGGATCGCCGCCAACCTGGTCGAGTACGCGATGCACCGCGGCCCCATGCACCACCTCGGGTTCGGCCTCGCCTCGCTCTACAAGCGGCACACCAGCGAGCACCACCGGTTCTTCTCGCGCGAGTGCATGGAGGTCGACGAGGCCCGCGACTTCCAGGTGACCTTGTTCCCGACCTGGATGGCGCTCTTGTTCGTCGGTGTGATCGGCACCCCGCTCGCGCTCGCGGTCGGGTGGCTGTTCGGCCGCGACGTCGGCCTGCTCTGCTACGCCGCGCTGGTGCTCTACTACCTGGTCTACGAGTGGGCGCACCTGGGCGCACACATGCGCGAGGACAGCTGGATCGGCCGCCTCCCGCTGATCGCTCGTGCACGCCACCACCACGGTCTCCACCACGACCCGGCCCGCATGCGGCGGGCCAACTTCAACTTCGCGGTTCCGCTCGGCGATTGGCTGTTCGGGACCTGGGAGCGCTAGCGGCCCGAGTTACTAGCCGCCGAGCGCGCTTCCGTGGTATCGAGGAGCTGACTACACGAGTCGATCCCATGCGAACCAACCCCACCTCCCTGCCCCTGTCCCTCGCGATGTGCCTGGCGGCCACGCTCGGCTTCCTCGGCTGCGAAAAGAACAAGTCCACCACCGAGACGCCCGGCAACACCGAAGCCGGGACTGGTGGCGAGGCCGAGTCCGCTGGCGACGACGGTGGAGCCGCGGGCGATAGCGGCGGCTCGGCCGATGTCGCGTGGGCCGACATGAATCGGCAGCAGCAACTCGAGTACATGGGCGCCGTCGTGCTCCCACGCATGAAGGACGCCTTCGCGCAGCAGGGCTTCGACTCGTTCAAGTGCGCCAACTGCCACGGCGCCAACTTCAAGGAGGTCGACTTCGAGATGCCCAACGACCTCACGCCGCTCAACCCGACCAACCCGATCCAGTCGGGCATGGACCTCGACGAGGAGACCACCAAGTTCATGGTCTCGGTCGTGACCCCGCAGATGGCCGAGATGCTCGGGATGGAGTCGGACCCGACCACCGGCACGACCGAGGGCGGCAAGTTCGGCTGCCTGAGCTGCCACCTCAGCGAGTGAGGCCTGCCGCTCACGCGAGCGGCGTCAGCCATAGCAGGGCCAGGTCCCACAGCAGGTGGCAGACGAAGGGCACGAACACGCTGCGGGTCCGGATCGCCAGCCAGGCCCAGGCCGCGCCCGCCAGCGCGGCCGCCAACCACAGCAGCGGGTTGCCGGTCGTCAGGTGGGCGAGCGTATAGAGGCCCGTCGAGATCGCCACCGCCAACCATGGGCTCCGCCCTCGCTCGAGCGCCCTCGCGGCGATCGGGAGCGCGAGGGCGCCACGCCAGACCAGCTCCTCGCCCGCAACCACCACCACCACCAGGCCGAGCGCCATGACCCGATCGATCTCGTCGGCCCAGGCATAGAGCTCGCCTGCCCCCGACCATAGCTGCGGGCTCAGCCACGCGAGCGCGCGCGTGACCGCCAGCGCCCCGGCCCACATCACCGCGCCAGCGATCAGCCCGATCAGCAGCCCGCGTCCGCTCGGTCGCACCAGCTTCGCCCACGCGATCGGCACGACGAGCAGCGCGAGCACGCCGAGCACGAGCTCGAGCAAGGGCATCCGCAGCCACACCGACTCGCCCAGCAGCGACGGCCCCGCGAGCAGCCCCACGACCGCGAGCAGCCCGAAGCCGAGCAGCCGAGCCGACGTCGCGCCGCCGGCTCGCTCGATCAGCTCGCGCTCGCCAGCGCGATCCGGAACCATCCGCACGCTAGGCAGCCGCGGTCGCGCCTGCTCGAGCGCCCGGGCGATCGCCGGTGCGTCGAGCGGGCGCGGCTCGAGCTCGAGCTCGCGTCGAGCCGGCTGCGGATCGCCGACCACCCCCCGCGCGAGCAGATCGAGCTGCGAGCGAGTGATCAGGGGATCCTCACCGACCCGCTCGAGCAACCACGCGGCCGGCCGCATCAACGACGCGGGGATCGGGAGCGCGACGCAGCGCCGGCCCACGCTCGCGCTCACCCGCTCGAGCAGCGCCCGAAGATCGATCCGCTCGGGCCCGACCAGATCATATTCGCGCCCGACCGTCTCGGGTCGCGCCAGGCAACGAACCACCGCCGCGGCCACGTCCTCGACCGCGATCGGCTGGAGCGGCGCACGACCACCATCGGGCGCCGGGAACATCGGGGCCGACCGGATCGAGTCGGCGAGGTTGCGCAGCAGATCGTCGCCAGGCCCGTAGACCACGGACGGCCGCAAGATGGTGACCCCGACACTCTCCTGCGCGCGCAGCAGCTCCTCTCCACGCCACTTGCTGTCGAGGTACTCGGAGCGCCCATTCAGCCCCTCGGAGGACGAATTGGGTCGTGCGCCCGCGACCGATACGTGGATCAGCCGCGGCACCCCGGCTCGCTGCGCGGCTTCGAGCAGATGGCGAGGTACCGCCACGTGGGCAGCCTCGAACCCCTGCTCGGCATC
>CBFGLP010000033.1:0-4353 GCA_965649595.1 uncultured Myxococcales bacterium
GCTTCGGCGACGAATTCCCCAGCCGCTTCCGGAAGTGAGCGAGCGAGCGGGATCCCCCCCTCGATGCGAGCAGCCCGCGACCCCCCCAGTCGCGGGCTCTCTCGTTTAACCAGGCCCCCACCCGTAGACTCCGGGCGGTGACGGCCGATCCACCCGCGGCTGAGGGAGCCTCCGCCAAAGAGGTGCCCGCTTCGAAGTGGTGGCTGCGGATCGCTATCTCGCTGGTGCTCGCCGCCGGCTTCGTGTTCGCGCTGGTCCGGCGGATCGAGCTCGTGCCCGCGGACCCCTGGGTTCCGGTCCACGTGCTGCTCGGCTACCTCGCCACGCTGATCGTCTACTTCGTGTTCCGTGCGGGTCGCTGGCACTGGTTGGTCGCTCCGCTCGCTCCGCCCGAGCGGCCGCTCTCGTGGCGAACGACACTGCCCGTGTCGATGGCCGGCACGATGTGGATCATGGTCCTCCCGCTGCGGCTCGGCGAGCTCGCCCGTCCGATCTTCTTGGCCCAAAAGAGCGAGATCGGGATCGGTCAGGCGCTCGGGACCGTCGCGCTCGAGCGGGTCGTCGACGGGCTGTTCGTGTGCGCGCTCTTCTTCGCCTCGCTGCCGCTCTTGCCCGAGGTCGAAGGAGCGCAGGCCGAGGCGGTCGAGCAGCTGCGCGCGCTCGGCTTGGTCGCCGCGCTCGGGCTGCTCGGCGTGCTGGTCGTGCTGCTAGCGATGGCCCTCGCGCCGCGCTTGGTCGGCCGCTTGGTAGCAGCGACGCTCGGTCGGGTGGTGCCGCCGCTCGCGAACAAGCTCGCCAGCCTCGCGCAGGGCATCGCCGAGGGCCTCGCCGCCCTGCCCTCGCTCGTGCCGCTGGTCCAGTTCCTGCTCGGCACCGCCGCCTACTGGGGAGCCAACGCGCTGGGCACCTGGCTGCTCGCGCGCGGCTGCGGGCTCGACCTCGGCTTTCCCGAGGCGCTCGCGATGATGTCCGTGCTCGGGCTCTCGCTCTTGGTGCCCGGGGGCCCGGCGCAATTCGGCATCTTCCACTACGGGATGCTGCTCGGCCTGAGCATGTTCGTACCCGAAGACCTGGTCCGCGAGCGCGGCAGCGTGTTCATCTTCTGGATGTTCGTCACTCAGCTCTCGATGGGCGTGGTGCTCGGGCTGTGGGCGCAGCGGGTCCTGCAGCTCGATTGGCGAGCCACGCTCGGGCTGCGGCGGCCGACCCGCGAGACGGACGCCAGCGGGCCAGCCGCAGAGGATCGATCGGCATGAGCAAGCCCATCGACGAGTCCCTCGCCGCAGTCGAGCGCCCGGGTCGGCGGCGGCTCAAGGCCGCCGCGCGGCTGCTGTTCGGCGTCGCGCTGCTGATCGTGCTCTTGCGCTGGCTCGCGCCCGACTGGAACGAGCTGGCCGGTCGCGTCGAGCTGCACCTCGGCTGGGCGCTGGTCGGGCTGCTCGGGACCACGCTCGCGTCGGTCGTGACCTCGGCCCGCTGGCGCTTGCTCGCCGAGGCGATGGGCGGCACGCGGCTGCCTTATATCGCGTACTTCTACGGGCTCGTGCTGACCCGCTTCCTCGGTCAGTTCACCTCGACGCTCGCCATGGATCTGGTCGGCCGCGGGCTCGCGCTGCGCTCGGCCGGCAGCGATCGTGGGCTCGGCCACGCCGCGCTGCAGGTCGTGCTCGAGCGCCTGCTCGATCTCGTCCTGCCGCTGCTGCTGCTCGTGTGGGTCCTGGCGATCCGGCACGGCTTCTTGGGCGCGTGGGTGTCGAGCTACCCGGCGGCAAGCCTGCTCGCGCTGGCCGGGCTGTTCTTGCTGCTGGCGATCCCGCTCCTGCGCCCGAGCGTGCGCGTGGCCCTGCGCGTATACCTGGCGGTGCGCCTGCGCCTCGGTCGACGGCGGCGCGAGGAGGTCGAGAGCAGCGAGCGTGACGAGCTGCCCGAGATCGATCACCGCCTCGCCAGCCGCGTCGCCCTGCACAGCCTGCTCCGCTTCGCGTTCGTGATCGTGCAGTTCTGGGGCATCGCGCGGGCCGTCGGGCTCGAGCTGAGCTGGGTCGACATGACCGTCGCCACTCCCTTCGCTCAGCTCGCGGGCATGGTCGGGCTGACCCCCGGCGGGCTCGGGATGCTCGAGCTCGGCTGGGCGGGCGGGCTCGGATGGATCGGCGCCGACGCGGTCGCCATCAGCCTCTTCGTGCTCGCCCAGCGCGTGGGCGTGATCGCGTTCTTCGGGCTCCTGACGGCGTCGAGCTGGCCCTTGGCGCGACGTGGTAATGACGCCTCGGGCCCGGCGAAGCGCCCGTCGAACCCCGCATGAGCGACTCCTCCAGCTCGACCCGGTCTGGACCTGGGCTGCCGCGCCTCGACGGCGACGCCTACGAGCTGACCTACCTGATGCTGGCCAGCTTGTTCATCGCGTCGCTGGTCGCTTGCAACCTGATCTTCCAGAAGTTCTTCGTGGTCGAGATCCCGCTGCCGGGCGGACGCAGCTACACCTTCGCGCAGTCGGTCGGGCTGATCGCGTACCCGCTCACCTTCTTGGTCACCGACGTCCTGTCCGAGTGCTACGGCGTCCGGCGAGCCAACAACGTCGTGACCGCCGGGCTGATCGCCAGCGTGTTCACGACCTTGCTGATCGAGATCGCCGATCTCACGCGCAGCGCCGAGTTCGGCATCTCGAGCGCGACCTTCCACGACGTGTTCGGGCTGTCGAAGATCGCCGTATTCGCGTCGATGATGGCCTACCTGGTCGCGCAGTACGTCGACATTCGGCTGTTCCACTTCTGGCGTCGGCTGACCAAGGGCAAGCACCTGTGGCTGCGCAACAACGCCTCGACGATGACCTCGCAGACGCTCGACACGCTGGTCGTGCTCGTGCTCTTGGCGGCGTTTCAGGCCGGCGGCATCACGTGGGACAAGCTGCCCAAGCTGTTCGTCGACGGCGTGCTGTTCAAGTGGACCTTCGCGCTGCTCGACACGCCCTTCTTCTACGGCGCGGTCGCGCTGCTGCGCAGGCGCTTCCCCGAGCAGATCGCCGCGCTCGACGAGCAGCCCAGCTAGTCAAAAGCAGTTGCTCTCGCACGAGCAGCTCGACGTGGCCAGCTCGACCAGCTCCGGCACGTCCCCTTGGTCGCCCCACGAGCAAAACACCCGGCTATCGTTCGCGCCGCAGATCACCTGCATGTGATCGCAAGGCTGATTCGGATGGGAGCAGGAGATCGTGCAGGGTCCGTCGGCGCAGACGACCTCGCTCTCGGCGCAGGAGTGATCGTCGACACAGTCGATCGCACAGCTGCGCGGGCCCGAGCAGACCAGCATCGCGTTCCTGCACGCGTCCTTGTCGGCGCAGAGGATCCGGCAGGGCCAATCGGGAGGACAGATGATGTCGCTGTCCTGGCAGGCGGTGCCGAGGCAGAGGATGCGGCACTCGCCGCCAACACAATCCCAACAGTCCGGCGGGCACGACCCGACCGCAGGCTCTCCTTCGGAACAGGTCAGCTCCCCCGTATCGGTCGAGGTCTCGTCGAGATCGTCGGTAGTCTCGTCGGTAGTCTCGTCGGTGGTCTCGTCGGTAGTCTCGTCAGTCGTCTCACCGCTCGACTCATCCGTCGATATCTCCATCGAGCCGCTCGTGCCGTCCGAGGTGCTGCCCGCGTCCGCGACGTCGCTGGCATCGTCGTTCTGCCAGTCGGGATCGATCCCCGCGCAGCCGGAGAGGGCCGCGAGCGCGACGATCGAGATGGAGACTCGACGCATGTCATGAGTGTGTCCGACTACATCCCCCCCGAGCCCCGCGGCTGCCACCTCGCGCCATCGTGGCGCAGGCTTCAATCTCGACCAGATTCCCCCCTTGGAGCCCTTCGCGCGCGATCTTCGGTCCGGGTCAGTCCATGCACTCGCTGGTGCAGGCGCAGTCCGACTCGGTCTTGCGGCTCGCGTCGGGCAGCTCGCTTTGATAGGCCGCCGAGCAGTACACGCGGCTGTCCTTGCTGCCACACGCCAGCTCGAGCGCCTCGCAGGACTCTGCGGCATTGGAGCAGTGCACGGTGCACGGACCGTCGGCGCAGAGCACCACCGTTTCGACGCAGGCTCGCGCATGGAGGCAGTCGACCTGGCAGGCACGTTCGCCCGCACACACGATCGACGCTGATCGACACGAGTGCTTGTCGGTGCAGAGCACCCGGCAGGGCCACGCCTCTGGGCAGTGCACCTGACCCCATTCGCAATTTTCATCGGTACAGTAGATTAGGCACTCACCGTTGATGCACTGATCGCAGACATCCGGGCACTTGCCCGAAGCCGGCGGACGAGCAGAGCAGACCAAGGGGTCGCTGGCCTCGCCATCGTCGTCATCGTCGTCGTCAT
>CBFGLP010000034.1:0-2835 GCA_965649595.1 uncultured Myxococcales bacterium
TTCGTCGGCCCGTCCGGGCCGAAGGGCTCCATGCCCTCGCCCACCACCCGTCACCGCAGCGGCGGCGCCTCGTCGACCTCGCGGCAACTGACCGCTCCGTCGATCCCGATCGCCTTGCCCTCCTCACCAACGGCTCCGTGAAAGTCGACCCGCCAGATCTTCTTGTCGTCCATGTGCACGAACATCTGCAAGCGCCCGTAATCCTCGATCCCCTCCCGGCAGCCGACGGTGGGCTCGCCGGTAGGCTCACCCGCGAACATCTGGGCCTCGGCGACCTTCTTCCAGTCGATCGCCTCGTGGCAGAACTCGAAGCGCGCCTCGAGCTCCTCGCGCGACTGGGTTGGGAGGTCGGGGCAAGCCTCGGCCATCGAGTCGGCCCCGATCGGGGTCAGGGTTAGCAGGGCGTCGAAGTCGTTAGCTTGCAGGGCCTCGAAGGCGGCTCGGCCGACGTTGGCGAGCGCTTGCTTGCGCTCGCCGAGCTCGGGATCGGGCTCGACTTGCGCGGGGGTCGAGGGCGTGGGCTCGGCGTCGATGACCGGAGGCTCGACCGGCCAGTGGATCGTGGGCGCTGGGGCTGCCTCGGCGGCGTGCTCGGGGAGACCCGGCTTGGTCTCGAAGCCTGGGGCGGGGCGGGTGGCGTGCTCGGCTTCCTCGGAGCAGGCGAGCAGGGTCAGTGCGCAGACGGTTGCGAGCGGGAGTCGGGATCGCACGGGCAGGAGGGTAATCGCCGGCACGCGGGGCGGCTACGCATCACACGGCTGTCGGGCTTCGTCAGCCGCCCGCGACCGAAGGGCTCGACCGGCCGCTGGCCGGCGCGTTGCGGCGCAGCCACGCGCGCAGGGTCGGCAGATCCATGCACTCGCCCAGGAAGGTCTCGTCCTCGGTCGACGAGAAGCGCTCGAGGTTGTTGGGCTCGCCCGCCACGGGGGTGCCGAGGATCGGCGGCCAGCTCGGCGGGGGCTGCTTGAACTGGCCGTCGTGGCGGCGCATGTGCGAGCGGTCGCTGCGAAAGTGCCTGCGGTAGTCGGCGGCCGAGACCAGACGAAAGCGCGGCGCGAAGTAGGGCGGCAAGCGGGCGAGGCCGGCGAAGCTGGCCGCGAGCCACTGCTCGGCGGCCGCGGGCGTGACCAAGGTCGAGTCGAGATCCCAGATCGCCCAAGTCGGGTGCGGGTCGGCGACCTCCGGCAACCCGCGGACGAGCAAGACCACGTGGTAGTCCCAGGCGAGCGGCTGATCGGGCGCGCCCGCGGCTCGTTGAGCCCACATTGCGACCCGTCGCTGGCGGTTCGAGATGAACAGGACGAAGCGCTCGCGTCCGGTCACCCGCGGGTGCTCGCACAGGTGCCAGACGTTCTCCTCGCAAAAGAACTGGCAGTAAGCCGGCGGCGGGCCGAGCTGGCTCAGCACGTTCATTGATCCCGGCCGAGGAACTCGACGATCGCGGCCGCGACGGGCTCGGGCGTGTCGAGGTGGAGGTGATGACGACCGGGCAGCATCGCCCGCTCGATGTTGGCGATCGCGCTCGCGCGCGCGTTCAGGACCACGGGTGAGTGCGGCCACCCCTGCTCGGCTTGGATCAGCAGGACCGGGCAGCTGATCGCCTGCAAGAACGCCATCACCTGCGCCTCGGTCATGCGCCAGCGCGAGTCGAGGCGCAGGCGCGGATCGGCCCGCCAGGCGACGCCGCCGTCACGCTCGATCACGCCGCGCTCGACCAGGATCTGCGCCGACTCGAGCTCCATCGGGGCGGCCTCGCGCAGCCGATCGACCGCGCTCGCGCGATCGGGGTGGACTCGCTTGGACTTGTCCCGCTTGCGGACCTGCACGCGCAGCGATCGAGCGAGGCGCTTGGCCGCGAGCTCGGGCTCCTCGCTCATCGGGCCGAGGCCCTCGATCAGCACGCAGTGATCGATCCGCTCGGGCAGCGCACCAGCGATCAGCGTGGAGATGCCCGCACCCATCGAGTGGCCGAGCAACGTGAAGCGATCCCAGCCGAGCGCGTCGGCGGCCGCGACCGCGTCGGCGACCGAGTCGATGAAGTGATAGGGGCCCTGCTTGTGCTGCGACCAGCCGTGGCCGGGGAGATCGAGGCTGACCAAGCGCAGGTCGAGGCGCTTGAGCAGACGCGGCGCGAGCCGATCGAAGGTCGCAGCGTTGTCGAGCCAACCGTGCAGCCCGAGCACCGGTCGGCCGCTCGGTGGTCCCCAGGCCCGCGCGGCCACGCGCAGCTCGGGCAGCTCCAGCTCGATCTCGTCGACGCTCGCAGACACCGAGCGAGTTCGTGGCGTGAATCGCCGCGCTTGGCAAGCGAGATCAGCTGCGGAGCCGCTCGAGCAGATCCCAGACCATCCGCGCGGTGGCGCCCCACAGCGGCGGATCACTGATCCGATACTCGTGCATGTCGTAGTGGGTCCCCTGCCACTCGACGCGCCCGGTCGTGCGGTGCACGGTCGGATCCATCAGCGTGCGCAGGCTCGGCGTCAGGATCCGCTCGACCTCGGAGCTGGCTCGGCGTGGCTCCCAGTCGGCCTCGATCCTGCCCACGAAGGGGATGATCATGAAACCAGTAGGTGTGGGCACGGGGTTCAGCCGACCGACGACCTGGACCAGCTCGCGCGGGAGCCCGACCTCTTCCTCGGCTTCGCGCAGGGCGGTGTCGAGCAGGTCGCGGTCGCTCGGCTCCGGCTTGCCGCCCGGGAACGCGAGCTGGCCCGCGTGATGACGCAACGCGCTCGAGCGCTCGATCAAGAGCAGCGCGGGATCGTCGAGCCGATGCGGGCCCTCGAGCAGCAGGCCGATCACCGCGGCGAAGCGCAGGTGGCCGGGCTCGATCAG
>CBFGLP010000035.1:0-18188 GCA_965649595.1 uncultured Myxococcales bacterium
CCCGTGATCGGCATCGACTGGTGCGATGCCGACAGCTACTGCCGCTGGCAGGGGCGCCGCCTCTGCGGCCTGGTCGGAGGCGAGCCAGCGAGCTTCGATCAGCTCACCGACGACAGCAACGAGTGGTACGTCGCCTGCAGCGAGGGCGCCACGCGGCTCTACCCCTACGGCAACGCTTATCAGGAGCTCGCTTGCAACGGCGTCGATCTCGGCGTCGACGGCCTCGTCCCGGTCGCCTCGCTGCCGGCCTGCCAAGGCAGCCACGCGGGCCTGTTCGACATGAGCGGCAACGCCTGGGAGTGGACCAACTCGTGTGACGAGGATCCGGACCTCGGTCACGCGGAGCAGCTCTGTTTGCGCCGCGGTGGCTCGTTCAAGAGCGACAACTTCGTGATGCGCTGCGCCGTCGACAGCCAGCGCGCCCGCGGGTATCGGACCGACAACACCGGGATCCGCTGCTGCGCTACGCCCTGATCCAGCGGTCCCAGGCCGTTGCAGCGCCCCCCGCGGAGGTGTACGCCTCCGCCATGGACGACCGCACCCGCACCGAGATCGAAGCCGCCGTGTTCCGCCGGCTCGTCGCCCACTTTCAGGAGCGGAGCGACGTCCAGAACATCGACGTGATGAACGTCGCCGGGTTCTGCCGCAACTGCCTGTCCAAGTGGTACAAGGCCGCCGCCGACGAGCGGGGCGTCGCGCTCGAGCTCGACGACGCGCGCACCGAGATCTACGGCATGCCCTACGAAGAGTGGAAGGCCAAGTACCAGACCGGCCCCAAGCAAGACGCCCCCACGTCCACTCATTGAGCCGCCGACCATGCCGACCTGGGCTCAGACCCTCACCATCGCGACCCCCGGCCGCGGCACCATCGACATCAGCTCCCGCGTGCAGCGGGTCGTCGACGAGTCCGGCGTCCGCTTCGGTCTTTGCAACGTGTTCATCCACCACACCAGCGCCTCTTTGATCGTCAGCGAGAACGCCGATCCAGAGGTCCACGCGGATCTCGAGCGCTTCTTGGCCAGGCTGGTGCGCGATGGAGATCCGCTCTTTCGTCACGTCGACGAGGGCGACGACGACATGCCCGCGCACGTCCGCAGCGTGCTGACCCAGACCTCGATCAGCTTCCCGGTCGCGCAGGGTCGGATCCCCCTCGGCACCTGGCAGGGCATCTACTTGTGGGAGCATCGCCACGCTCCCCACGGACGCCGCGTGACCGTGACGGTCCAGGGTGAGACCCGCATGCCCGGAGAGCGCTGAGATGAGCACCCCACTCCCCGCCGCCAGCAAGCGGCTCGTTCGAACCCTCGGTCGCACGATCGGCGAGTACGACCTGATCGAGCCCGGCGATCACGTGATGGTCGCGATCTCCGGCGGCAAGGACAGCTACACCTTGCTCGACCTGCTCTGGCAGCTGCGCGCCAAGGCGCCGATCGAGTTCCGTGTCACGGCCGTGCACGTCGATCAGGTCCAGCCCGGCTACGATGGCGCGCCCTTGCGCTGCTGGCTCGACGCCTTCGGAGCGCCCTTCGAGATCGTTCGCGAGGACACCTACTCGACCGTGGTCGAGCTGACCCCGGAGGGCAAGGCCTACTGTGCCGTGTGCTCGCGGATGCGACGGGGCATCCTCTACACCACCGCCGAGCGGCTCGGCTGCAACAAGATCGCCTTGGGTCACCACCGCGACGACGCGCTCGAGACCCTGCTGATGAACATCTTCTACACCGGCAAGCTGCAGGCGATGCCGGCCAAGTACCGGACCGACGACGGTCGCTTCGAGGTGATCCGTCCGCTGATCGAGTGTGCGGAGGCCGACGTGATCGAGCACGCGAAGTGGGCCGCGTACCCGATCCTGCCCTGCAACCTGTGTGGCTCGCAGACGGGCTTGCGGCGCGAGAAGATGGCCGAGCTGCTCGCGAGCATGGAGCGAGACAACCCCAACGTCCGGCAGGTCATGCTCGGGGCGCTCAAGAACGTCCACCCCAGCCACCTGCTCGATCGCGAGCTCGCCGAAGTATGGGCAGCCCACGGGCGCAGTGACGAGCAGCGCGACTCCACCTCGTCTCCCGGCCTAGTGCAGCCCCCAACCAAGGGCCTGGTGCAGCTTCGCCGCGAGCGAGCTTAGGCCACTGATCACCCTCCGAGGCGCTGGCGAGCCGCTACGCTCGACCCATGCGCCTAGCCCCATTCGTCTGTCCCGTTCTGCTCGCCGCCCTAGGCGTCCAGCTCGCCTGCGTGCGCAAGACCGAGGTCCCCGATCTCGTCTCCCGCGACGCGGTCTATACGATCGAGGATGGACGCGTGGTCCGAATCCCGGCCTACCGCGGGCAAGAGCCGGTCATCGGTCAGTGCGTCGACGGTCGCTATGGGCTCAGCGAGGGCTGCATGGACGGCGGCGCGTGCAAGCCAGTCGGGCCCGACTACCTCGATCACCTCAACCGCCAGGGCTATCGATCGTCGTCGAGCATGCTCTCGGTCCAGACCGGCATCGAGATCGACGCGGGCGCGTCGAAGGGCAAGACCAAGGTCACCCTCTCGCGCCACCGCCTGTTCATCGAGTGGAACCGCTATCAGGTGATCTCGCTCGATCCCGCGACCACGCGCAGCCCGGGCGCCGAGGGCTGCTCGTACGTGTCGGCGATGGAGCGGGGGATCGGCATCCGCATCATCCTCGACACCTCGCTGTCCAACGTCGACGCCGAGACGACCCTGACCTTCGGGTTCGGCCAGGTCGCCGCCGCAGTGGCGCTCGGCAAGGCGCAGATCGACGTGCAGTACGACACGATGGGGGTCCCGCAGGACATCCTGCCGCCGAACCTCCCGACCAGCGTGGCATCGGTCGACGATCTCGCGAAGGTCGTCGCCGGACTTCACCAAGCGGTCGCGAAGATCTCCGAGACCTGGAACGACAAGCTCGAGCAGACCGGCGCGCCGATCGGGCCGACGACCAACGCACCGCTCCCCGACCGAGCGACCGGCTCGACCATGCCGGAGGGCACCGGCGACACGATCACCGACGAGTTCCTCGGCGAGCTCGGCAAGGCCCACGACGATCTCGATACCATCGAGGACAAGTCGAAGTTCCCCCAGCTCTTCCACGCGGGCGGCGAGCCGATCGTGCCCGATCCCGAGGATCTCTCGTACTCGGAGCTGGGCGACGCGCTCGCGCAATACGCCGAGGACCTCGTCGCCCTCGACCCCAACCAGCGCAAGCTGCTGCCCGCGAACGTGATCGACCTCGGCAAGCTCGGTCGCACGATCGAGCTGCTCGAGTCGTTTCCGCAGACGCCCGAGGACGGCCTGCTCCCGCGCGGATTCACGGCTTACCCGATCGCCTATTACGTGGTCCGCAACCCCAAGGCGATCGCGCGCGATCAATGCCTCGAGCGCAAGTTCAAGGCCGCGGCCAACCGCGAGCGCGTCGACGTCTACGAGTGCGAGCAGGAGCTCGAGCGCGACGTTGCGAGCGAGCCTGCACCACCGACCAGGTGAACCGTCACTCGAGCACCCGCACCTGATCGCCGCGGATCTCGAGCACCTGGATCGGTCCGCCGTAGTGCGCAGCCATCCCCACGTCGATCATCCAGACCTTCCCATCGCAGGCCGACTGCACACCTTCGGTATGGACCGTGTGGCCCACGATCATCCGCTCGGCCCCGAGCAGCTCTAGCGATCGCTCGAGCATCGCGCAATCCTCCGCGTCCGGCTGATCCGAGTAAGCCCGCGTCCACACCGGTCCGTCCTGATCGACCATCGCCTCGGGCGGCTGCTCACGCTCGCCCAGCAAGTACGCCCGGGCCTCGGAGTTGATCGCCTCGGGACCGACCTCGGCCCACTTGGGCAGCACTCCGCCGTGCACGAACACGCTCTCGCCGACGATCAGGATCATCGGCCGCTCGGCCAGCTTGCGCGCCCACGGCTGGCCCGGCAGGAACGCGGCCAGACGTGGACGCACCTGCTCGGGCACGTCCGCGAGCGCTCGCTCGAGCTCGGGATCATTGATCTCGGTCCCCGGCGCATCGGCGAAGTCGGCGAATCCGCCAGGGGTCACGTAGCGCAGATCGCCGAGCGCGTTCATGTACTCGTGGTTGCCGTTGAGCACGTGCAGCGCCCCACCGGCCGCCTTGGCCTCGGCTTGCAGGCGCTCGAGCAGCTCGAGGATCGCCTGCTCGTCGTCACCGCGATCGAGCTGATCGCCGGTCTGTACGACCACCAAATCGCCGCCGATCCACTCGTCGTGCTCGTCGATCGCTCCTGCCATCCGCAGCGCCGCCTTGGTCGCAGCGAGGTCGCCATGCACGTCTCCGATCGCGACAAGCCGAGCCGGGGCGGGGAAGCGCGAAGGTGGTGCATCGGCTGGCGTCGAGCGGATCGGCTCCGCAACCTCGGCCCGTTCAGGCTCCGCGTTCGCCTTGGCCTTCGCGGTTGGCTGCGCCTCGCCCTGGTCATGCGAAGGTGGCGGAGCCAGCCGCTCGCATCCACCGAGCACGAGCGCCGCGACCATCACTCCCCACGCCTTCGCTTGGTGCTTCACGTCGGGCGCAGCCTACCGTCATCTCGAGCGCCGAGCACGACCCCCACCGCTCGCGGCCGACTCAGTACGCGACCGGATCGTCCTCGTGCGGATCGGGCGATTGAGCGGCCTGCTCGCGCTCCAGCTCTTCTTGCGCCTGCGCGGTGTAGCGAACCGTCGGATCGATCTCGAGCCGTCGATAGGGGATTGCCTCGTCGGTCTCCTCGCAGATCCCGTAGGTCCCCTTCTCCATCCGGTCGAGCGCCGCGAGCACCTCCTCGTAGCGGGCGCGCTCGCGATTCAACAGGTTGCGCGCCTGAAAGCGAGTGGCCTCTTGCGCCGCGTAGTCCTCGACGTCGCGCGGCCCCGTGTCGCTCTGGTCGGTGATGTCCTCGCTCACGCTCGCGATGCGGGCTTGCAGCTCCGCAGCCTCCCGCTCGAGCAGGCCGCGAAGTGTTCCGAGCTGGGCTGGGCTGAGGTGCTCCATGCAGCCCAGCTTGCACTCTGGCGCGGCACGAGCAAGGGCCTCTCGCCCACCCCCATCAAACTCGCCAGCGAGCCTGAAACTGCGCGCCGTCTGGCGTGCGTCGCCATTCGGCAGCCGGATCGCGCCTACCCGCGCACGCCAGCACGGCCTCGATGCCCGCCTTGACTCCGTTGAGCTGCAGCTCGCGGACCTCTGGCCACTCGCGCAGGTGCAGCAACCCGCGGCCGGGCTCGGGGATCTCTGCCGAGAGCCGCCCCCTGTCGTAGGAGCGCTGATAGATCGCCGCAGCGCGGGTGAGCAGCGCACGATCGCTGGTCACCCTCAGCAGCACCGACCAGACCCCACCCAACGTCCGCTCGACGCTGCGCTTGACCACCTCGCGGTGGAGGGCCAGCAGGTCACGCTCGGCCAGCGTCGCAATCTCGCCATAGAGCCGCTCGACCGCCCGCGTCGGCACCCACGCGCTCGGGACCAGCACCTCGAAGCACTCGGCGTACGCGGGATCGATCCGGTCACGAGCAGCTGCAACCACCGGCTGGCCGACGATCGCCTCGAACGCGCGCAGCTGCTCGATCACCAACGTGGCCGAGACCTGAGGCCCGCTCGCGTCGCTCATCAGCGCTCCGTCGGCTTCAGCTCGAACTTCCCGCTATCGTCGATCTTCGGCTTGTTGCCGGGACCGAACGCCTTGTCGAACTCGTCTTGCGAGATCGTCGACTCGTCGAGCAGCTCGAGCAGCTCCTTGTCCGCCTCGGGCGAGCCAGGCTCGGGTCCCGCCGGCATGATCGGGGCGAGCGGGTCCGCGGGATCGGGCGCCTCGGACTTGATCGGCTCGGGGGTCTGCTTGGGCGTGGTCACGCTCGGCTCGCTCTCGCTCGGCTGGTTGGGCATCGCTGCGGGCTGCTCGACGCTCGGCGGGGCCGAGCTCGGCGGACCGGAAGCAGGCGGCAGCTCGATCTCGTTCGTGCGCGTCGGCGCGAGCTCGATCGGCTGAGGCGTCGTCTGGCCCTCGACCGTCTCCGCGCTCGCCTGCGGGCGAGCGGCCGCGCGCTCGGCCTCGACGCGCTCGCCAGGCGCATCGCTGCAACCAACGATCCCGAGCAGGCAGATCAGAGCGACGCGGAGCGAGGCATGCACCCGCGTATCTCCGCTCACGCTCGCCCAGCCGTCAAGCGCCCACGTGCACCAACAAGCGCTCGAGCAGCGGATCCAGCAGCTCCCGCCCCCGCAGCGCTCGCCGCCAGCGCTCGGGGATCGCCGCCTCCCCCTCGCGCAGCCCCGCGATCCCACCAGCGACCGCCGCGGTCGTGTCCGTGTCGTGACCCAGCGCGATCGCCCGCTTCACCACCTGCTCGAAGCCCTCGGCCTCGAGCGCGCCACGGACCGAGTGCAGGCAGTCGACCACGTAGCCGCTGCCCTTTCCGCCGGGTGCTCGCGCGAGCTCGATCACTTCCAGCTCCACGACCACGCTCGCGTCGAGCAGATCGAGCCGCGCGAGCGCCTCGTCGATCCTCCCTATCGCGGCTTCCCAGCTGCCGTCCTCGCCCTCGAGCAGCGCCCGGGCCCACACGCAGTAGGCCGCGCAGCACAACCGACTCCGAAGGTGCCCGTGGGTCGGCAACGACGAGGCCATCGCGTCACGGACGAGCTCGTGATCGTCGCCGCGATGCCAGAGCGCGAGCGGCAACACTCGCATCAACGCGCCGTTGCCGTTGTCCCACTCGCCCGCCGGCCCGGACCGCTCCGGTGCTGCCCCCTGCAAGATCGCGATCAAGCCCGTCTGGGTCTGGATGCCGATGTCGAACACCCGGCCATCGACCGCGAGGTACCCCTCCCGCCACCACCGAACCATCCGCTCCGCGAAGTCGCCGAGATCGAAGCATCCGCGCTCGAGCAGCGACGCGAGCAAGCACAGCGCCTGCGCGCCGTCATCGGACCAAGTCCCCGGCGGCACGCGTGCGTGCGCGCGAGCAAAGCCCGGTGGCGGATCCATCTCGATCGCGTCGAGCGGCGGGAGGGCGTCGGGCGGGTGAAATTCGTAGGGCACGCCGAGCGCGTCCCCGATCAACAGCCCGAGCAACCCGCCGCGAACCCGCTCGTCTCGACTCGGCGATCCCATCTCGCTGGCTATTCTCGCCGACGGAGCGGCGATGTGGACAACTTTAGCGTGTTTGCGCGCGCCCGCTGTTCAACCTCTAACCAACCATTCTCGGCCGGGACGAGATCGGCCTAAACTCGCGCATGGCCTCGTCCCCTGCCCGCCTCCTGCTCGCCTGTCCGCTGCTCCTGCTCGCCTGCGCCGATGATCGTGGCACCGGCAACGACGAGGTCGCCGCGACCGACACGACCACCGCGGGCGAGAGCGAGAGCGGCGAGGACAGCAGCGACAGCTCCTCGACCGACACCAGCACCGACACGGACACCGACACCAGCACCGACGCGAGCGACTCGACCGACGAGACCGGTGACGGCGACGGCGACCCGGACTTCTGGGCGCCTGGCAAGACCTACCCGACCCCGCGCGAGCCCAACGCTCGCGGCCTGCTCGATCGCCGCGGCCTGATCCACGCCCACTCCGTGCACTCGCACGACGCCTGCGACGACGAGCCCAAGGACGCCGAGGGCAATTACGACACGCAGTGTGATCGTGACTTTCGCGAGGGCCTCTGCCGTGCCCGCCACGACTTCGTGTTCTTGACCGATCACACCGGCACCTTCACCGAGGTCGAGTTCCCCGACACGCTGCTCTACCGGCCCGACTGGGGCGATCAATTGGTCGAGCAGCAGGGCGCGCCCGTGGCCAACTGGGCTGGCTGCGAGGGCATCGACGTCGGCAAGACCGGCGCTGCCGAATTCGTGCCCGCGCTGCTGCAGGCCGGCTGCGAGTCCGCGTTCATGCCGGTCGGGCTGCCGGCTCACGTCGGTGCGACCCCGGCGGAGCGGGCCGCCGTATACGGCAACGCGACGCCCGAGAACATCACCGCGGCCCGCGACGCGGGGGCCGTCGCCCTGGTCGCCCACACCGAGGATTGGACCGCGCAAGAGCTGATCGAGCTGCCCCTGCAAGGGTTCGAGATGTACAACGTGCACGCGAACCTGTTCCTCAACATCGCGCAGGTCGGGCAGCTGCTGCTCGATCTCAGCCAAGGCGACCCGCTGCCGCACCCCGATCTCGTGCTGCTCGTGCTGATGAGCGAGGACCCGGCCTACCTCGACACCTGGGCCGAGGTGCTGGCCAGCGGCGCCAAGCGGGTCACCACGATGGGGACCGACTGCCACCGCAACACCTTCCCGCAGCTGCTCTCCGACGGCCAGCGGATCGACAGCTACGAGCGGCTCATGAAGTGGTTCGGCAACCACCTGCTGGTCGAGCCGGATGCGCGCGGCGATTGGGGTCCGACCGAGCTGACGGCAGCGCTCGCGGCCGGGCGGCTCTACGGCGTGTTCGAGCTGCTCGGGCACCCGGAGGGGTTCGACTTCGTCGCCGAGCAAGCCGCCGAGACCTTCGAGATGGGCGACGAGCTCACGCTCGCCGAAGGTGCCGTCGTATTGCGCGTCGCGGCGCCCGTGGTGATGAAGCGCAGCCCGACGAGCGAAGACCCGATCGTGCAGATCAACCTGCTGCGGGCCGACTCTGGCGGCTGGGAGCAGGTCGACACCGTCGCGGGCGTCGAGGGGACGGTGCCCGACCTCGAGTTCGAGGTCGTCGAGCCGGGGGCGTATCGGGCGGAGGTCCGCTTGGTCCCGCATCACCTCGCCGGGCTGCTCGGCGAGCACGAGGATCTGGCCGAGCAGTCGACGATCTGGGTGTATGGCAACCCGATCTACGTGAGGGAATGACCTGGGGCGCTCAGGGGGCGCAGGTCGGCGTCGGGGCGACGAGCTCGTCGGTCGAGCAAACCATAGGCCCACGGCCCCAAGCGCCTGCGCCGACAGAGCGCTCAGCGATCAGCGAGGTGCACTGCGGTCCCGGCTGCCAGGCGCCGGCGAGCGAATGGCAGGGTGAGACCACGTCTTGCGGCTCCGTGTCGAGCAGCCAGTCGGCCAGCGCCCATGTGCCGATCCACTGCGTCGGCTCGTGCGAGGCTGCGAGCGCCGCGATCCGCAGGCTCCCATCGGGCGCACGGACATAGAGCGGCGCACCGAGATCCTCGAGCTCTAGCACTTGCGAGCTCAACTCGCCCATCGTCGTCCAGATCGTCTCGGACAGCTCGAAGCTGCTCGGCCCCGCGGGTAAATCGTTATCCAAGCTGGCGCGAGCCCATCGCTTTTCGAGGTTAGCTCCGACCACGAACAGCTCTGCGCCCTCGCTCAAGAGCCCGGCGGCCTCGCAGGGTGCGACGACCGGGATCGCCTGCATCGTCGGCGCCTCGCGCAGCGTGCAGGCGGCGACGGAAATCGAGGGGTGTGTGCGGCACTCGTCGATCGGGATCGACATGCGCATCCGATCCGTCGAATGTGGATTTGGCCCAAAAGCGTCGCTGAACTGGATCTCGTATGGAGCTGGCTGGAGCTGCACACAATCGGCTGCGGTCAGGACCGTGCGACCGCCGATGTACACGCCCGTGCAAACGATCGTCTCGGGCCCGTTCTCGTCCTCGACCGGGCCCCAGCCCGAGAACACCCGGACGACCTCGGGCCAGGCGCAGGGCTCGGCGATGAAGCCGTCCTCGATCGCGTGGGCGGGCGAGCAGGGCAGCGCGAGGGCGAGGGTGAGCAGGAGCGGGCGTGAGGGCTTCATCAGTCGCCTGTCTCCGTGTCGACGTAGTCGCGGGGGTCTGCGCCACCGATGCAGCCCTGAAGGCTATAGGCACTGAACTCTTCGCTACAGGGAGAGGCGGGGTTACTGGTTACCGCATCGAATTCCTCGCAGGTCGCCAGCGAGCCATAACACTGCTGCAGATCGAGAATTACATCCGCACAATGATAGCGCCCGTCCGGATCATAGGGCCACGCGTTGTACAGAAACACACAATCATCAATACACTCCGGGATCGAGCCATAGGGATTGTAGTCTTCTTTCTCCCAGCAACGATCGTAGATATCGCAGACATCCACGCAGATCTCTTCGAGCGTTGGCTCGTGCTCGGCGGGCTCGATCTTGCGGTCGACGCAAGAGCTCGAGCACACCAAGCCGATAAAGAAGAGGGCGCGACTGTTCATGGCTGCTCCCAGCGAGCCAACCCTAGCGCAGGCCAGGCCAAGCGAAGGGTAGGATCATCAATGGCCGCCGGATGCAAGAGCACCCGAGGCGTTCGGGCATAGAGCGTCAAGACCGGCTCCCCGACCCCTTGATCCACCTGGCCGCTGTCGACGGTCAGTCGGACCAACCGGTGCACGTCCGATACGACATTGCCAGGAGGCAGCGCTCCCGCGGGGAGACGCAGCACGTAGAGTTGATCCTCCCAGACCAGCGCGTCGTCGATCCGGCCGTTGATCGACGTCTTGCTCGGCCCGTCGAGGTCGAAGTGATAGTCGGCCACGGGAGGCAGCGTGTTGACCACGAATCCGCCGTGCGGCTGCTCGGCGACGCCGCTGAAGTCTCCCGCGTTACCGCACACGATCCAGACCTGCTCCTGGAAAGCGTAGGCCAGGTCGATGCTGGGTGAGGGACAAAAGTCGCCCGCAGCAACGACGGCGCTTTCAGTGTCGTTCCAGCACTCGATAGGTAGATCGCAGGGGGTGTTCGACACGGGCCTGAGCACGTAGCGCTGCAGAGACTCGACATCACCTTCGCAGCCGTTGGCCAGCAAGATGGTCATGGATCCGTCGTTGTTGGCCGTGACGATGTCCTCGCCGCCTGTACCGTCGAGTTGGGTTACTGCCCTTGAGCGACCACCAAGGTCGAGGTCCCCACCCCCTCGCCCGCCAGGAATGGCCCCTCCGCTGGAGGATCCGCTACTCCCAGCCGCACCACCACCTCATGCTCCGCCTCCGGCCGCAGCCCGACCAGGTCGTTGCGCCCATCCTCGTCGAGGTCGACTAGCAGCACATCATCCATCGGTCCGAGCGGCAGCACCTCGTCGGGTCGATCGGCGAGGAAGGTCAACCCATCGCTCGCGCCACCACCGAACACCACCCGCACGTCATTCGCATCCGGCCCGCCCAGCACATAGTCGAGACAGCAGTCGGGCTCGTCCACCCCCCGCGCGATGTTGCCGACGGCGATCCGCTCGTAGGGTTGCTCGAATCCCAGCGCGGTAAACGTGACGCCGTTGGGCTCGAGCTGCGCGGGCTCTTGCCCGAACAACGGCGCGTCCGGTTCACCGGCTTCGTCGTCGCTCACGGTCCCGCGATCAGCGACGGTGCTGCACGCGAGCAGACAAACCAGCAAGCTCCACAGTCTCGAGCACGCCATCAGAGCTCGATTTTCGACGGCTCGACTCGGCGCTGCAACCACATGCCAAGGCGCGCCCTCACGTGCGCACCACGACCATGGCGATCACGGCATCCCGGAACTGCCATTGATCTGGGGCACCACTGGTCGCTCGCTCGCCCCCGCCGGCCCGCCATCTCGCGCGCACCGAACCCCCTGGGTCGGATACTCCCAATCAGCGTCCGGCGCCCCGATGTATCGCATCGAGGTCCGCAATATATACCCGCCGATCCCGACCGTCGGGCATTGATACGAGCACCCCCGCCGGACCCGTGAATAGCCCTCGAGCTTGATCGGGTTCCTGTCCGGCAAGCTCGCGTATCCGCCTGGATCGTCATAGGCGTCGCGGGTCCACTCCTGAATGTTCCCGACCATGTCGACCGCACCGTAGGGCGAAGTCCCCGCGGGCAGCGATCCGACGGCGCCGAGCCGGATCGGCGAGCATTCGGCGTATCCCTGCGGTCCCATCCACAGGTGATTCGCGAGCGTGCAGTCGGGCTCCGGTGCGTTGCCCCACGGGTACTTGCGCCCGTCGGTCCCGCGCGCGGCCTTCTCCCACTCGGCCTCGCTCGGCAAGCGCTTGCCCTTCCACTCGCAGAATTGCTTCGCCGCCCACCAGGTCAACGCCCCGACCGGACGATCGTCGGGCAGCGGCTGGCCGACGTTCTCGATCGCATATTCTTGGTCCCAAATAACCGTGACCGGGCACGCCCCCGCGTCGATGCAATCGCGATACTCGGCCTTCGTCACCTCCGTACGATCGATCCAATAGCCGTCGAGGTACACCCGCCGAAAGGGCGTCGCCAAGAATGGCTCGTCATCGCAGGTCGGTGGGATGTGGAACCCCTGCCCCTGGCGCTCGCCGTAGGCGTCGACCTCGGGGTTGCAGCCCATCCAGAACCACCCGGGCGCGACAAAGACCATGCCGTCTCGCTCGAGCACGCAGGTGCCCGAGTGCGGGTTGCAGCTGCCTTGCTCGCAGCGGCCATCGTCGGCGCACGAGCAGCCGATCTGCCCGCACTCGCAGCCTTCGATGGTCTGCGAGCAATAGAGCGGCACCGGCGCTCGCTCGGGCTCGCGATTGCACGCGAGCAACAAGCAGACGAATAGGCTCGTGCGGCGAATCGACACTTGCGAGCGCCTCAACCGCAGAACGCGGGCGTCTGGGTCAGGTCGATCTGGCGGAGATCCATGACCACTTCGAGCAGCATTTTCACGTCGTCGATCCACACGTCACCGGACCGGCAGAGGACCCCGTCGATCACCTCGACCACGTCGAGATCCTCGAAGCCGCGCGCGTCGAGCGGTGGCAGGGCTGGGTTCGGCGTCGCGCCCGAGTGCAGGTAGCCGACCAGCACGTCCGCGAACAGCTCGAGCCCGCCGAACGTGTCGAAGTCCTCGGGCACCTCGTGGGCGGGCGGACCGTTGAGCCCGCGGGTGAACTCGGTCCACGGCTCCTCGACGGTCGGCTCCTCGGGATCGGCGACGTCCCACAAGATCCGCCACGACCACCCGCCCGAGCTGCTTGGCGGCGTGGCCCCCCACAGATCGACCGGCAGCCAAGGATCCGACCAATCGCCGCGCTGCTTGTCCCAGGTCATGTGACCGTTGAAGTCGAGCGATTCGACGGCGAATTGGTGCTGACCACACGGGCTCTCTACATCTCCGCCGGCCAGCCGCTCGAAGCGCCAAGGCGAGCCGAGCATCAGCCCCGCCATCATCGTGGCGAAGCCCTCGGTGAACTCTCGCGTGACCCCATGATAGTAGGAATCGCCGAGCCCCTGCACGAGGAACTGATCGTGGAACCAGTGAAAGCCCTCGTGCAGGATCGTGAATTGATCGAACTCGTCCCGATTGATGTTGGGATCATCGACACCGTCGGCCGAGCAGATCTCAATCTGATCCGTGTCCGGCAAATAGCGGGAGGTCCCCAGACCGGCGGGGCACCAGTCACGCTCATAGACCGCGTGGGCCCAAGGCATGGTTTGAAAGTGGACATCGCCGAGCAGCTGCTTGGTCCACCGCTGCAATGCGACGAGCTGCTGGAGGATATCGAACGTCGCCCCCGGCAGGATCGGGATCAGGTGATCCTCGAATGTGTGGATCTTGGCGGCGCCGGGCGTGAAGCTCGCAACAGGGTATTCGTGCAAATCCCCCTTCGTGTCCCGCACGTCGACCCGAATGAACCCGCGCGTGCTCTCGCTGACCGCAACAACCTCGGCCGGCAGCTCGGGGCAGGCGCTAGCGAAGATCAGCTCGAAGCTGCCGTCATCGTGGGTCAGCCCGCGATGGATGCCGCCGCAGCCGTCGCGCACCTCGACCCGCGTATCGACGAGCGGGGCCGGCTCGAAGCTCGAGCCCGCGTGACCGAGCTGCGGGTGAGGCGGGTTGGCCGGGCCGGCCGTGATCACGTTGCGGCGGTAGTTGATGCGCCCACGCACGGTCGTCTGTCCGACCGGACCGGCCGGGACCCAATTGATCGCCGGGCCCATGGAGAATTGCACATTAGCGAGGTCGACCTCGGAGTCGACCAGCGGATCGTGAATGCTCGTGCGGATCCCCGCGACCAGCTGACTGCTCAGCATCGCACCGCCGCCGGCAAGCTCACGCGCGAAGGGTCGCATCGTGAGATCGACCGAAAAATCATGGCGGCAGATCGTATGTCCCGTCGCGCTCGACCAGCACTCGCCCGGCGCTGCGATGACCGGGACCGCGATGACCCCAGCGGCCGCGCTCTCGCGCAAATACAACATTACGGTCCCGCGCGGCAGATCGCTGTCCTGAACCTCGAATTGGCCGCTCAAGGTCGTGACCTCACCGGGGCTCGAGGTCGAATTCGACACAGTGAGGCTATCTTTCACGATTACCGCTTCCGGCGTGAGGGGCGGCGCGGTCGATACGTCGATCGCCAGCAATTCGCCCGCGCGCTCGCCCGTAACGGCGAAAAGCGGGGCATTGCGGGGGGCGGCGCTGACGATTGACGGCAGCGCCATCGCAGCCAAGAAGGCCGAGGTCGTTACAATCTTCATACGACGAATGACTTGGACACGAGCGATGCCGACCGTCCACGCGCATCGATCCGACCGAGACAGTGCGCGATTTCATGCGCGGCGACTCCCGCAGCCACTCGTACTAAATTCGGGACGGGTACCCGGAAAATCGAGTCTGGCGTGCACAGTCCAAGAGTTGTCCGTCCACGGCCCAGCCAGACCGGCCACGGCGCGCCAGTGTAGCGTCATGACCAACGAGCCAGTTCGTCACACCGCGTCCTCACCTTGGCCATGGCTGTTGCTGGGCGCCGCCGCGACCATCACTGGTCACCTGCGCTGGGGCATCGATCTGCTCGCCTGGCTGGCCCCGATCGCGTGGCTGCACGGCGTGCGGCTAATCGCTGCGCGTTCGACCGTCTTCATGGGTCCCGCGAGCCCCCTGTCCGACCCTCCGCCAACTCGCGGGACCGTCCGCGCGCGTCGGCGAGGCCTGTTGGCGTTCGTGGCGTTGGGCTGCCTGACGTGGACCCTCACGATATTGCCGATCACGACCGAGCCCGTGCCCAGCGTGCTCGCGCTCGGCTTCGGCGTTCCGATCGCGCTGGCCTTGCTGTGGCCCTACCTCGCGTGGGCTTGGCTGCTCCGCCGCGGCTCGGCGAGCCCGCTCGCCTTCGCTGCGATGCTGGCGGTCGCCGAGTGGTCGCTCTACACCCTCACGCCCTTCGGTGTGTGGGGGATCATGGCCAACGCCACGCTCGACGACCTCCCCTTGATGCAAGTCGCCGCGCTCGCGGGGCCGACCGCGATTGGCTTCGTCGTTCATGGTCTTGCCGCCGCGCTCGAGCAGCGCTGGTCCGAGGGACAGCGAGCGACCCACTCGCTCGCGCTCGCGGCCGGCCTGTTCGTGCTCGCGCACGTCTACGGAGGCGCACGCGTGGCGCTGCTCGAGCAAGCCGACGACGAGCTCGTGCTGGTCGCGGCGATCGGGACCGACTCGGACGTGAGCGGCTGGCCCTTGCCCGCCCGCGAGCGCATCGAAGCCTGGAACGCGGCGCTCGTCGATCGCACGCGTCGAGCGGCCCGCTCGGGCGCCAAGCTGGTCGTGTGGACCGAGGCCGCGACCGTGGTCGAGCCGGCCGACGAGGCCGCGTGGATCGATCGCATCGCAGCGCTGGCACGCGCCGAGCAGGTAGTGATCGTCGCTTCCTACATCGTCCCGCTCGACCAGCAGCCCCCGCTCTACGAGAACGTCTACGTCCTGCTGCGACCCGACGGCCAGCTCGAGCAGCGCTACCTCAAGCACCACCTTGTGCCTGGCGAGCCGGCCGTGGCTGGCGAGTCGCCCGCGCCCGTGTGGGTCAGCGACACGCTCGGTCGCGTGAGCGGGGCGATCTGCTACGACTACGACTTCCCCTCCCTCGTTCGCGCGCACGCACGAGCCGAGGTCGATCTGGTCGCGCTGCCGTCATCGGACTGGCGGGGCATCGCGCCGATGCACACCGAGATGGCCCGGCTGCGCGCGATCGAAGGCGGGCACTCGATCCTCCGCTCGACTCGCTGGGGCCTCGCCGCGGGGATCGACAGCAGCGGCCGGATCCGTGGTCAGCTCAGCGGCCTGCTCGGGGCGTCCGCGAGCGAAGATCGGATCCTGCTCGTCCACCTCCCCCGCCACGGTCGCTGGACCCTCTATGGTTGGGCCGGCGAGTGGCTCGTGCTCGTCTGCGCTGGCTTCGTCGGCTGGAGGACGGTGCGAGTCGCCGCTCCGCTGGCGAGGACGGCCCGGGCGCTGCGTCGCGCGAGCTGATCATCCGACGATATAATCCGCGCGCCGATGCCCGGCGCGAGTCGATCCGACACACCGCACGTGCTCGCTGTCGCGAGCCGAGCGGTGCTCGCCGCCTTCGAGGCGCTCGGCCTCGACGGCGACGCCTTGCTCGCCGAGATCGGGCTCGAGCGAGCGACCCTCGCCGACCCCGACCGACGGATCCCCGCCCTGCTCGCAGACTCGCTCTGGCAGGCAGCGCTCGCTCGCGCAGGTGATCCTGACTTGGCCCTGCACGCTGCCGAACGGCTGCCCTTCGGGGCCTACCGGGTGATCGATCACCTGGCCGCCCAGGCGCCGACGCTCGGCCACGCGTTCGAGCGCATCGCCGCTTACTTCCCGCTGATCGATCCCCGCGCTCGCGTCGAGCTCGAGCACGAGTCGAGCGGCCACGTCCGGGTCGTGATGGCCACGAGCGTGCTGGGTACGAGCTTGCCGCGCGAGGCGGCCGAGTACAGCTTTGCCGCGCTGCTGCTGCGGACCCGCGCGGGCTTGGCCTTCGACTATCGACCCGCGGCGCTCGAGCTCGCGGCTGCACGGCCGTCCTCGACTCGCGAGCTCGAGCGGGTGTTCGCTTGTCCGCTGCGCTTCGACGCCGACCACCACGCGCTCGTGATCGATGGCCACGACTGGACCCACGCCAACGAGCGCTCCGACCTCGGCCTGTTCGAGGTGCTCGATCAGCACGCGTCCTTGCTGCTCGCCGCGCTGCCACCGAGCTCGCCCTTCATCGCCCAGGTTCGTGAGGCGATCGCCGCCGAGCAACGCGAGCGAGAGCCCACGCTCGCGCAGGTCGGCAGGCGCTTGGGCATGAGCGGGCGGACCCTGCAGCGACGCCTCGACGAGCACCAGGTCCGCTTCGGTGGGTTGGTCGACGAGGTCCAGGCCGAGCTCGCCAAGGCGCGCTTGGCTGATCGAACGCTGGCGATCTGCGAGGTCGCGTTCCTGCTCGGGTTCGCGGACCAGAGCGCGTTCACCCGCGCGTTCAAGCGCTGGACCGGGACCACGCCGGGGCGCTGGCGGGCGAGCGTCCGTTCGTCGAATGTCGTGAGCGCATGAATGGAATGAGCGGGACTATTCGAGCCGTGGCGCAATCCAATCAGCGAGCTCGAGCAGCCGTGCGAGCACCTCGTCGTGGAGCGAGCGATCCAATCGATAGCGCCAGGGCTGCTTCTTCCCGCTCTCCTCATGCTCACGCTGAAACTCGTAGCCGAGCCGCTCGGCCAGATCCCCCCAACCGTACGCTTCGAGCACCGCGTGGTCCATCCTGCCATGCAGCTCCCGCAGCTCGAGGATGCCCCGATCGTCCTCGTCCGGATCGTGAAACCGATTGTATATCTTGGTCAGCCCCTCGCCCCTGACGTCCATCAAGTCAGCTCGGAACCCATGATATGCCCGGCCCATCGATTCGAGCGCCGGGTTGGCTCGCCAGCCCTGCGGCATCGGAAAGGTCTCGAAGCAATCAGTGGGAGAATAGCGGAGCCCGTCGCCCAGCGTCGATCCGAGCAGCCGCGCCCACAGCTCGTGCACGCGCGACTGAAGCACGCAGAAGCTGGCGTGATCGTCGAACGCGAGGATCGTCAGTTGCTCGGAGGGGACCACGTCGGTGGGCAAGAAGGCGAACGCGACATGCGAGGTGACACGCGCAATCGCCAGCATTCGCCGCTCCGGTAGCGCGGCGATCGTCGCGAAGAGGTGCTTTCGCGGCCGCCAGAACTGCCACCATGGCGCTCGCGCGAGCTCCGTCGACCGCGTCGCCCGCTCGGGCCGGACCTTCTCCTCGAGGATCGCCAACAGCTCCGGCCACGCTCGAGCTTCGGACAAGCTGCGCTCGCCAAAGTGGATCACGTAGCGATGCGGCCGATGCCGCGGGTCGGTGTTGAGCTCCTCCCCGCCGATGTAGGGGCGAACGATCTCGCTCGCGCTGGGACGCAGGCGCAGGATCGCCTGCATCGTCGAGACCGGCGTAGCCTGCGGGTTACCGTCCTCGAAGATGAACCCCA
>CBFGLP010000036.1:0-2030 GCA_965649595.1 uncultured Myxococcales bacterium
ATAGACCTCGAGCCCCGCGACTCGACCGGCGTCCTTGGTCGCTTGTCGCTGTGCGTCGTCGAAGTAGGCGGGCACGGTGATCACGGCGCCCGCGATGTCGCCGATCAGCTCGTCTTCGGCTCGCTCGCGCAGGACCTCGAGGATCCGGGCCGAGACCTCGACCGGGGTGACGACGCGCGAAGGGCCGCCGGGCTCACCGACCTCGAGCCGGATCACCTGCGGATCGTCGGCGAGCACGTAGGGGTGGCGAAAGTCGATGTCCACCGGGCCGCGGCCCATGAAGCGCTTGACCGAGCTGAGCACCTGCGTGGGGTGATCGACGGCCAGCGAGCGGGCCGCCTCGCCGACGATCACCTCGCCGTCGACGTAGGCGACCACCGAGGGCAGCAGCGCCTGGCCCTGCTCGTCGGTCAGCACCCGCGGCGCGGCGCCGAGCGGCGCGATCGCTACGAGCGAGTGCGTGGTCCCGAGGTCGATCCCGATCGCTCGCCCCGGCCGAAGCCTGCGTCGGCTCGGGCTCTGGTCGGGCTCGGCGATCTGAAAGAGCCCGCCCGCTTGAATGTCGATGGTGTCGGACATGAGGATGTGGCTGCGCCCGCAGGGAGTCTCTCCGAGCCGCCCTTCGTCGCAAGCTCCGTGGGCTAGTGGGCGGCGGCGTCGAGCTCGTCGAGGAAGCGCCGGAGGTAGCGGCGGTGGACCAGCGCCGCGGCGGCCCTGCGGATCTCGCCCGCGTTGGCTTCGTCAGCCCGTCCGGGCTGAAGGGCTTCGTCAGCCGCCCGCGGCTGAAGGGCTGCGATCGCGCTGGAGAACACCTCGTCGAGCTCTTCTTCCACCCGCTCGCGCAAGGCGGCGAGCTGCTCGGGGCTCGCGTCGTCGAGCTCGTCGCGGCGCTCGATCATCTCGATCAAGAACGCCTGGTTCGGGTGCGGAGCGCCGGTGTGGGGATCACTGGAGTCGAGATCGATGCCGCCGAGCTTGACCAGGTACTCGGCCCGCGCGACCGGATCGCGGAGCACTCGATAGGCTTCATTGAGCGCGGCGCTCTGCTCCATCGCCGCTCGTCGGGTCGAGCTGTCGGCCGCGGCGAAGCGATCGGGGTGAGTCAGGCGCGAGCGCTCGAGGTAGTTGGACTCGAGCGCGTCACGATCGATCTTCCACGTGCGCGCGAGGCCGAGCCGGGCGAAGTGGTCGTGGCTCGGATCGACCCGCGGGAGGCCGGGGTCAGAACGAGACTGACTCTCCGCAGCCACAGTCGCTCTTGACGTTGGGGTTGTCGAACTTGAACCCGTGCCCGCGGATACCAGTCTCGAAGTCGAGCTTGGTGCCGTTCAAGTAGATCATGCTCTTCGGGTCGACGTAGATGCGGACCCCGTGCTCGGCTTCGATCACGTGGTCGTTCTTGCGCGGCGGCTTGTCCGAGAACTCGAACACGTAGCTGTAGCCGGTGCAGCCGCCTCCCCGAATGCCGAACCGGATCGCGGCGTCCGGGGTCCCCCGCTTGACCAGCTGGTCGTGCATGACCTTGGCGGCGCGGCTGGTGACCGTGATGGTCGCCGACTCGGGAGCGGCGCCCGGCGTCGGGCTGGGCGTCCCGAGGGCTTCGTCGGCCCGTCCGGGCCGAAGGGCTTCGTGGCTGGTGACTTCGGCGTGCACCGCGTTCTCTCCTTCGAGCGTGGGCTCGGACGCCTGGCTCACTCGGCCGCCTGCTCCGTGCTGGCTTTGTCCTGGCCGTGCCCCTCCTCGGCAGGCCGCCGACTCAGCTTGCTTTGATAGTCGGCGATCGCGGCCTTGATCGCGTCTTCGGCCAGCACCGAGCAGTGGATCTTCACCGGCGGCAGCGAGAGCTCCTCGGCGATCTGGCTGTTCTTGATCTTCATCGCGTCCTCGACCCGCATGCCCTTGACCCACTCGGTCACGAGGCTCGAGCTGGCGATCGCGCTGCCGCAGCCGGAGGTCGTGAACTTGGCGGCGGTGATCACACCGGCGTTCACCTTGATCTGCAGACGCATCACGTCGCCGCAAGCCGGCGC
>CBFGLP010000037.1:0-2953 GCA_965649595.1 uncultured Myxococcales bacterium
GGCTCGCCAGCGCTCGTGCACCCGCGTCCGCGATCCCGTTGCGGCGCAGCTCGAGGTAGGTCAGGCCCGTCAGGTCCGCCAGCGCTCGCGCCCCCTCGTCCCCGATCTCGTCGTTGCTCAGTTCGAGGTAGGTCAGGCCGCGCAGACGGGCCAACGCCCGTGCGCCCTCGATTCCCACACCGGCGTTGTTCAGCTCGAGGTGCGTCAGGCCGTCGAGGTTGGCCAACGCTCGCGCACCTTCGACTCCGATCGCGTTGTCGCTCAGCACGAGCCGGGTCAGACCCGTCGCGCCGGCCAGCGCTCGCGCTCCCTCGGTCCCGAGGTCGTTGTAGCCGAGGTCGAGCGAGGTCAGGCGGGGCAAGCGGGCCAACGCTCGCGCTCCATCGTCCCCGATTCGGTTCTGGTTCAGGTGCAGGTCGAGCAAGCTCGTCGAGCTGGCCAGCGCTCGCGCGCCCTCGTCCCCGAGGCCGGCGTTGATCAACACGAGCTCGGTCAAGCTGGGCAAGGTGGCGAGCACTCGCGCTCCCTCGGGGCCGACGCCAACACCCCCGATCGCCAGCCTACGCAGGTCCGAGCACGAGACGAGCGGGTCGAGATCGTGCTCGTGCTCGGCGACCACGAAGGTGCGGGCCGGGTCACAGCCCTCATCGAGGTCGAGCTCGTCGCGGAGCAGCGTCAGCTCTTCCCAACGTTCGACCCGAGCACGGTCGAAGATCTCGTGCAGGGATGCGTGCGGGGCGAGTCGGAGGGCCACGACGGCACGGTATCTGGCCACGCAGCTCGTCGCTACTCGCCTGGATCACTTCGGAACCCAAAGCGACTACCCACCACAGAACCCCGCGTCGCAGCCGAACAAGAACCGCTGCCCCATCCGATATTGCGCCGGTGCACTTTGAGCCCAGCGAACCACCTCGCGGATGCCGAGCGCGTTGCCCTTGTGCGCCGCCCGGAACATCACGCGCGGCTTGCCATTCGACGTCGTCCCGAGCTCGGCCTCGAGCGCTTCGATCTGCGCGATACGTGCCTCGTCCTCGGCCAGCCGGCGCAGATCTTCGCGGTTGCCGTTGATGCACGGCCAGCACTCGTCGGAGCGGTGCTCGAGGATCCGAAAGCCCGCGCGCTCGATCAGCGCGTCGCGCTCGGCCTTCGTGTGGCGCACCAGCGGAGCCCAGAGCGTTCGCCCTCCGTCGAGCTCGGACGACTCCACGAGCTCGGGAGATCGGTGCGGATCAGCCATCGTCGGTCTTCATGCTCACCCGCAGTTGCCGTTGCTTGGCCTTACGCCGGATGTAGCGCTCAAACAACCCCTGGGCCAGCAGCATTGACACCACGCCGATGATCCCTGCGGCCCACCACGTAGGGCTGATGGCGACAATTACCAAGACCATCGCCGCCGCGACGAACCCGAGCGGCCACGCAACCACCCGGCGGATTTCCTGATCTCGCCAGAACTGGCGAGTCGGAAGGAAGCCGAGTGGCTGGGGGTGGTCGAGGATGGCTGGCGCCATCTCGGTCACGTGCTCAGTCGCAGTATCCTTGGGCGACTTCATAACCATAGAGTCCGGCAACGGCAGACGCACCGAGGCATGCAGGGCAAGATATCCCGGCGGCGCAACAAGGTGCGGATGCCGCTGCGGTGAGCCCAACCCATAGGTACCCAGCGACCTTCACGACCTTCTTCCCGAAATCGCTGCACTTCGTCTCTTGCGGCCCCGACCCGAGCGTCGCGATCACCAGCTCGCCCACACTGGCAGGCACCACGAGTTCGACGAGCGCCTCGTCGGGCAGGTCGACACGCTCGGCGGCCCACGTCGTCGTTCCACCACGCTCGTCGTGGTTGTAGTCCGTGTAGACGATCACCTCGCCCTCGACGAACAGGTGCATCTCACCACGCCCAAGTGCATCGACCGCCAAGTAGACCTCGGCCTCATGCCCGGTCGAGAGTTCATAGGTGATCGATACCCACCGGACCCGCAGCCTGTTGTCTTGCTCGAGCTCGCCAGAGTCAGTGGCGAGGATCTTCGCATCCACTGCCGTGGAAGGCGGCGCCGTCGAGCACGGCGGGTCGGCACCGACCGGGTGAAGCGCCAGGAAACTCCCGAGAACGATTGCGGTGTTCATGCACGGATCGTGGTCCGGCGGGATGGCGCAGGAACGAAGCGCGCCAAATGACACGTCACGACTTCCGGTCCCGGATGCTAGGCACGCTCGGTATGGACGCGAACCGTGGCAGCGTGCTACGGCAGTAGGCGTGGATAAGCAGCGTGCCCGGTCCACCTGAGCGCCCGTCGCTTCATCGACCAGGGCCACGATTCCGACGTTCGCGGCGCTCTTCCGCCGCCCGGACGTCCTCCTGGATGAGGTCTTGTTCGACGTGCTCTTGGTCTTGGCCATGGTGAATCTCGATCGGTGGGTGAATGGAAGGCGCGACGCGCCTACCCGACCGGCTCCTCGCGCCCGGCGTCGACCTGCTGATCGAGCCAGCGCACCAAGATCGGGATTTCGCGTCGCAGCTTCGTGATGCCGCGAAGCTCGTCGAGGCCGCCGACCTCGCGTGGCCGCGTCGACGGGGCTGCCGACACGTGCCACCGACCCTCGCGCTGGTGGATGCCGAACAGCCCGTGGTAGCCCGCGAAGGTCCACTCGTCGGAATAGCGGGGATCGTCGAAGGTGACGCCCGCACCGAACCGAGCTCGCACCGCGGCCGGCGTCGCGCGGCAGTCGATGACGCCGTACTCGTGCGGGTCGTGCTCGACGAAGGTAGTCCAGGAGATCGGTTGAAAGCGGTCGGCGGGAAGCCGGACCGCGCTCCCGCGTCGACGGCCTTCGGGCGTCCGCGGCTCGACGCGTCGCGCGAGCCATCGCTCGAATCCCCTGGACTCGTCGTCGAAGGCCCGATCCGCCCGCAGCCGCGCGATACCGTGGCTGCGGGGATCCGAGGCGCTCGTCGGAG
>CBFGLP010000038.1:0-7547 GCA_965649595.1 uncultured Myxococcales bacterium
TCCATGATCGAAAAGGCCCTCCCCGTGCGTTGCGTTGCGTTGCGCGCAAATGAGGGCCTCGCACCACCCGATCGGTGTAAACGCGTACCCAACCCTTACACCCAACCAGCGAATCAGCTAGCGCTGCTGCTCGGTGCACCCTCCATATACCGCTCACACCGAATCACCGGGAGCCGCGGATACTTCGGCCACCCCGGCACTCGCTCCGACTCCGCGCAACGCCAGAACACCGACCCTTTCGCGCTCACGATCTTCCGCGCGTGCACGCAGCGGCCACACAAGCCCGGATCGATCACCTCAGCCATCCTTCGCCGACCCGCTCGGCTTGCTCGGCGGGAGGATCAGCTTCTCCTCCTTGGCCAGCATCGCTAGCGCGACCGTGAGCCGAGCCGCGAGCATCGAGCGACCAGTCACGAGCCCCCGCCGCAGCCAGTACGCCCCGAGCACCAACCCCACGCCCCAGAGCACCGCGGCCAGCCAATCCAAGCCCATCACGCGCGTAGCGATCAAGCCGAGCAGCCCAAAGCCTAGCCACAGCTTGAGCACGACCTTGGCCGAGTCGAGCGCCGGACCGGCTCGCTCGGCCAGCTTGGCTGGGACCCGCAGCTCGAACTCGCCGTCGTGCAGGCGCAGGCCAACCTCGTCGATCGGCAATTCGAGGAAGCGCAGCGTCGGTCGCAGCGCCTTGCGCAGCTGGTTCTCCTTCAGCACCGTGCGCCCGCGCATCACCAGCGCGTGATCGGCCTTGTCGTCGGCCGTCATGCCGGCCTTGAAGCCCTCGGTGAACAGCTCGAGCTCGACGTCGGCGACGTCGAGCCCGGCCTCGCGGGCCGCTTGCAGGCGTAGCCCGTGCTCGTCACCGCGCCAGGGCTGATCGAGCCGAGACAGCTCACCGCCCTCGCGCTTGGCCAGCGCGCGCTCGGTCGTGGAGTCGGGTTCGGCGTCTCGCTCGGTCATCACGAGCGACTCAGGCCTTTCGCGTCCCGTAGTGCTGCGGGTAGCGCTGCTCGAGCGCTCGCGCGACCGGAGCAGGCACGAAGCGATGAAAGGGTCCGCCGTGGCTGGCGATCTCGCGGATCAGCGAGGAGCTGATGAACTGCTTGTCGGGCGCGGGGATCAAGAACACGGTCTCGACGGCGGGCTCGAGCTCGCGGTTGGCGAGGGCCATCTGGAACTCGGGCTCGAAGTCGCCGGCGGCTCGCAGCCCTCGCACGATCGCCCGGGCGCCGACCGAGCGACAAAAGTCGATCATCAAGCCCGAGTAGTGAGCGGCGCGGGCCTTGGGGATGTGGGCGACGCTCGCCTGGATCAGGGCCACCCGCTCTTCGTAGTTGAAGAAGCCCGGCTTGGTCGGGTGGTGACCGACGGCGACCACCACCGAGTCGAACAGCTGCGCCGCACGCTCGACGATCTCGAGGTGGCCCAGCGTGATCGGATCGAAGGATCCGGGATAGACGGCGATATAGCGGGAGTCCGCGATCGATCCGCTCGAGCTTGATCCGGTCACGCGCGCAGTATACTTCCGCCCCATGCGCCCGTCGTCACACTCGGACACCTTCAATCGCCCGTGGGCGCGCACCTGGCTCGTTTCGCTCGCGCTGCTCGGGACGCTCGCGTGCGAGGGCCAAACCCAGCCGGCGCCCAAGAAGGTCGACCGTCAGACCGAGTTCGACCGTCCCGGCACCCAGCCCAAGCCCAAGCCCGACCCCAACAGCCCCTTCTCCGATCCCGCGGTCACGCCCCCGCGTGGCCGCGAGGGCGCGCAGCTCGACAAGGCGGGGATCGACGCGGCCCTGGCCGAGGCTGCCAAGCACGCCTCGGTCGCCAACGTGATCGAGCAGCGCATCGCGCTGGGCAAGTGCGCCAACAAGATCCCCGCGAGCGCTCGTTGCGATGGCGAGCTGGGCGTCTCGCTCGCAAACGTCAAGAACCGTCGCGCGGTCGCCCGCTACTACCTGGCCGAGGCCGCCAAGACCGACGACCCCGACGCCTCGGGTGACCTCTATGCTCGGGTCGCCGAGGCGGCGCGCAAGCACGGGATGATCGCCGAGGCCCTCGCCGCCCAGGAGAAGGCCGTCGCGCGCGACCCCTCGCCGGCCAACCAGTTCGCGCTCGGTCGCCTGCTCACGCTCGATCCGCAGCGGCTGCCCGAAGCGGCCGAGTGGATGGCCAAGGCTCGCGCCACGGATGACCAGCTCGCGTGGCACTACGAAGAGGCGGTGATCCGCGGGCAGATCTTCGTCAAGGAAGAGGCGCAAAGGGCCGCCGACTTGCTCGACAGCTACGTGGCCCGAGTCGAGGCGCTGCCCGAGGGCGATCCCAACAAGATCGATGTCGCGCCCTTGAAGGTGCGGATCGCCGAGCTGCGCGACCTCGCCAAGTCCTACCCAACCGCCGCCGAAGCCGAAGCCAAGCGCAAAGAGGCCGAAGCCGCGGCGACCAACCCTGCCCCTGCCCCCGCGCCCGCCGATCCCTCGGCGCCCGCCCAGCCGGTCGAGCCCGTCGGTCCGACTCCCTCGATCGAGCCTCAGTGATGGCAGGTCTCGTTCCCCGCGAGATCTTGGCGGCTTGGGGGCTCGACGACGCCGAGGTCGAGCCGCTCGGTAATGGCCTGATCAACTCGACCTTCGCGCTCGCCCGCTCGGGCGCCGCCGAGCGCTTCGTGCTGCAGCGGGTCAACCCGATCTTCGATCCGCGGATCCATCACAACATCCTCGCGCTGACCGAGCACCTCGCGAGCAAGGGCGTGATCACGCCGCGGCTCGTGCCCACGCGCGCGGACGAGCTCGCGATCGAGTCGAGCGAGCACGGGGTCTGGCGGCTGCAGACGCGAGTGAGCGGGGTCGGCTTCGATGCGCTCGACGACGCCGCGCAGGCGCGGGCGGCCGGACAGTTCGTCGGGCGCTGGCACGCGGCGCTCGGCGATCTCGAGCACGAGTTCGTCGGGCTGCGGGTCGGCGTTCACGACACGCAAAGGCACCTCGAGACGCTCCGGCAGGCGCTCGACCAGCACGAGGGGCACCGCTTGTACGCCCAGGCCGAGCCGCTCGGTCGAGCGCTGCTCGACGCGGCCGAGGCGTTGCCGGAGCTGCCCTCGCTCGCTCCTCGCGTCGGGCACGGGGACCTCAAGATCAACAACCTGCTGTTCGCGGGTGAGCGTGGGGCCGCGCGCACGCAGCCGATCGCGCTGATCGATCTCGACACCGTCGGGCCCATGCAGCTCGGGCACGAGCTCGGCGACGCGTGGCGCTCGTGGACCAACCGCGCGGGCGAAGACCAGCCGCAGGCTCGCTTCGATCTCGAGCTGCTCGAGCAGGCCTTGCAGGGCTGGCTGATCGGGTTCGGCGAGCGGCCCAGCGAAGCCGAGCGGCTCTCGCTCCTGCTCGGGCCCGAGTGGATCAGCCTCGAGCTAGCGACGCGCTTCGCCGCCGACGCGTTGAACGAGCGCTACTTCGGGTGGGCTCCGCAGCGCTTCGCGGGTCGGGGCGAGCACAACCTCGCGCGGGCGCAGGGGCAGTGGTCGCTCCACCAGGCGATCGTGGCGAGCCGCTCGGCCCGCGAGCGATTGCTGCAATTGGACTGAGCTCCCCCCACCATCACCTTTATTGGCTCATGCCCCAGATAATGAGCAGCACGAGAGCCGTGTTGCCGAGCATGTGCACCGCCACTGGCGCAATCAAAGACCGGGTGCGCATGAATATGACTCCGAACATTAGCCCACCGAAGCCGTGTTGGAGCTGGAAGCCATACCCATAGAGATAGGCGTGTGCTAGCCAGAACAAACCCGCTTGAACAAAAACAGCCGCCAATGGTGGCATGTAGCCCTCGAATGCCCGCTGCAATAGGACCCGAAAGAGCAGCTCTTCCGCGAGCACGCCGACGGTCATGACAGTCATATACCAACCCCAGCGCGGCCTGGCGCCCTCCGCCCATTGTTCTGGACTGGTTACCAGCGCCGCGCTGATCAACCAAAGAAGCGCCACCACGAACATTGAGACGATCACTCCGTCGGCGACGAGCGCCCGCCAAGACCTCGGTAGCACCCTGACTCCCGCGTGCGTGTCGACGACGGTGAGCGCGAGCCATGCTGGGAACGCGACCACCATCAACTTCGTACATATGGTGATGAGCGAGATCTGGAATGTCCATCCCCCCTCATATCCGAAGGAACGGAGCAGACGAAGCATTGCACCGTCTGCAAGCCAGACCGTCACGAGAGCATAGGCAACGCTACCCGCGAGCGCGATAGCGATAGCGAGGTGGCGCCCCCTGGCGAATGGCTCGTGCTCGCTATCATCATCCATCACTCGGCGTCGCCTCCACCCGGGGGCACTGGTTCCTGATCTTCATCTGCGCCGTCATAGCTGATCTGGCGGCCATCTTCGTCCACGAGCGAACCGCTCTTCAGCACGCGCACGCTCTCGGACGCGATGGAGTCGGCGATCGGCGTGGGAGCGCCGATGTTCGGCAGGGCGAGCGCCGTCTGACTGGCGATCACCAAACACCCTGCGGTGATGGTCGACGTGAGGATCTCGAACATGCGCGGAGGATGTTCGAGCGGGGTCTCGCATCAACGGTACCTGCGGGAGGACCTCTCGCTCGATGCTTACAACCGTCGTCCAACCGACGACGGCTCGCGTCACTCGCGTTACCGGCTCTCCCGGCGCCGATCACCATCTCGTCTGTGGACCACGGTCTCGAGCCCGAACCTGATTCGGGCCAGCGGTCGCTAGTGCTGCTGCTCGATTGCCGAGGTCGTCAACACATGGCTCGACGCGACCCGCAACCTGCCACGAGCGCTGTACACTCCCCGCAGATGCCCGACCTGCTGCGCCTCGCTCATCGCAGCCTCGCCCGCGCGAGCAGCATCGCTCGCGGAGCTTGGACCAACTTCTTCTGGGATCCCGCGTCGACCGACAACGTCCCCGCGGCGCTGCAGCGCTGGGCGAGCGAGCGGCCGCACGATCCCTTCTTGTCGTTCGAGGGCCAGCGCTGGACCGTCGGCAGCTTCGACGCCGAGGTCAACCGCCACGCCCGAGCCTGGCGCGAGCTCGGCCTCGGCTCGGGTGAGGTCGTCGCGCTGATGCTCGACAACCGCCCGGCGATGCTCTTTCACTTCATGGCGCTGGCCAAGCTCGGCGCGATCGCGGCGCTGATCAACCCGAGCCTGCGCGACGCGGCGCTGCGCCACGCGATCGCGGTCGCCGAGCCACGCTTCGCGCTGATCGGCCGCGAGCACCTCGAGCCGCTGCTCGAGCTCGCCGACGACCTGCCGCTGGCCAAGCAGTCGATTCTGATCGACGTCGAGCTCCCGCCCGGGGTCGATTTTTCTCGTGACGAAGCCTGCGATCGAGCCGGCTTCGCTTGCTGGAACCCGCTCACCGCTGGCGCCCTGCCCTTGCGCTTGTCGCAAGCCGAGCTGCACGCCCTCGCCGAGCCGGTCGCCTACATCTACACGAGCGGCACGACCGGCCTACCCAAGGGCGCGGTCGTAAAGCACCACCGCCTGCGCCGTGCGGCCGACGTGTTCGGTGGGTTCACCCGCATGACCACCGAGGACTGCCTTTACTGCTGCCTGCCGCTCTATCACGCCAGCGGGATGGTGATCGGCTTCCCGATGACGATCGCTCACCGCTGCCGGTTCGCGCTCGCGCGGCGCTTCTCGGTCAGCAACTTCTGGGCCGACTGCCGCGCCCACGAGGCGACGATGTTCATCTACGTCGGTGAGCTGTGCCGCTACCTCTACAACCGCCCGCCGGGCCCCGGCGACCGCGACCACGGCGTCACGCGAATGCTCGGCAACGGCCTGCGCGAGGACGTCTGGGCCGGCTTCGTCGAGCGCTTCGGGATCGAGAGGGTCGTCGAGTTCTACGCCGCGACCGAAGGCAACGCCGAGACCGCGAACTTGTTCAATTTCGAGGGCACCGTCGGCCCGCTGCTGCCCTGGAAGATGGCGCTGGCCCGCTACGACCTCGACAAGGGCGAGCTGGTCCGCGACAAGCAGGGCTTTTGCGTCAAGGCCGACGCCGGCGAGCCGGGGCTGCTGCTCGGCAAGATCGCGGGGAAGAACGAATATACCGGGTACACCGATCCCAGGGCGAGCGCGCGCAAGGTGCTGAGCGACGTATTCGAGCCGGGTGATCAATGGTTCGATACTGGTGACCTGCTCAAGCGCGACCGAATGTGGCATTTGTATTTCGTCGATCGGCTGGGGGATACGTTTCGCTGGAAGGGCGAGAATGTGTCGACCCAGGAGGTCGCCGAGGCGCTCAATCGCGGGCCGGGGGTGTGCGAGAGCACGGTATATGGTGTGGAGATTCCTGGGCGCGATGGCCGAGCCGGCATGGCAGCGATCGTGATCGATCCGGCGCAATGGGACCCGCAGCGGTTCTTCTCGCACGTGGCCGCGAGCTTGCCTTCGTATGCGCAGCCGAGGTTCGTGCGGGTGGTCGAGAGCCTGACGACGACCGGGACCTTCAAGCACAAGAAGAACAGCTTGCGCGATGAGGGGTGGGATCCGGAGCGGATCGAGGATCCGCTGTGGCTGCGCGACGAGGCGGGCGGGCGCTATGTCGAGCTGACGGCGGAGCGGCGCGCGGCGGTGCTGGCGGGCAAGTGGCCGGTCTAGCAGCTCGCGGCTCGGCGAGGATCAGCGTACGGGATCACGAGAAGAGGATCGCTACTCCGTCCCTCTCCACTTCCAACTTATGCCAGACATGGGGGCTTGCGGCAAGCCCCCGGCCAGGCCGCACAGTCACCGGCCATGACAACCACGACAAAGCATGCGGTGGTGATCGCTGGAGGGGGTCCGACGGGCCTGATGTTGGCGGGCGAGCTTGCGTTGGCGCGGGTCGACGTCGCCATCGTCGAGCGGCGCGCCAACCAGGACGTCGCCGGCTCGCGCGCAGGCGGTCTGCATTCACGCACGATCGAGGTGCTCGATCAGCGTGGAATCGCGGAGCGCTTCCTCTCGCAAGGGCAGGTCGCTCAGATCGCGGGCTTCGGGATGGCCCCGCTCGACATCAGCGACTTTCCGACTCGCCACAACTACGGCCTCGCCCTATGGCAGGAACGTATCGAGCGCATCCTCGCCGCCTGGGTCGACGAGCTGGCGGTCCCGATCCATCGCGGGGTTGAGGTGACCGGCTTTGCCCAGGACGATACCGGCGTCGACGTCACTTTCGCCTCGGGCGAGACCGGGCGCTTCGATCTGGTGATCGGCGCCGACGGCGTGCATTCGGCGACCCGCCGCCTGGTGTTCGGCCCGGAAGACCGGTTCGTCACCAACCTCGGCGCCTACGGCGCGTTCTTCACGATGCCGACACCCGCCGACGCCGAACCGGGCTGGTTCGCCATGCGCCTGCTGCCCGGCGCGATGGTCGGCATCCGGCCCGACGGCGACCCGGCCACCGCGAAGGCCATCATCATGGTGCGCACCGGCATCGATCCCGCCCTGCGCCGCGACCCCGAAGCCCAGCGTTCACTGCTCCGAGAAGCTCTCCGTGACACGGGCTGGCGGGCCCCGGAGATCCTGGCCGCGATGGAGA
>CBFGLP010000039.1:0-5524 GCA_965649595.1 uncultured Myxococcales bacterium
CTCGGCCTCGCGATCTCCAAGGGAATCGTCGATCTGCACGGCGGGACGATCGAGGCCCACAGCCGCGGGCGCGATCAGGGCACCGAGTTCGTCGTTCGGCTCCCGTGTCGCTCGGACCTCCCCCTCGCTTCCCCCGCGAACGAGGCTGCCCGGCCCGGCAAGTGGCGGGTGCTCGTGGTCGAGGACAACGAGGATCTCTTGCAGATGCTCGCCGAGCTGCTCGGCCAAGGCGGCCACGAGGTCACGCTCGCGCGTTCGGGGCACGAGGCGCTCGGGCTCGCCGCACGCATGCGGCCCGACGTGATCCTGTGCGACATCGGCCTGCCGGACATGAGCGGATACGAGGTCGCTCGCGCGATCCGTGCGGACGATCGGCTGCGAACGACCCGGTTGATCGCGATCTCGGGCTACGGCCAACCGGAGGATCGCCGCCGCTCGATCGAGGCAGGGTTCTCGGCCCACCTGACCAAGCCGGTCACCATCGACGCGCTCGAGCAGCTGATCGCGCCGAGTCCATGAGCCGTCAGAGCTCGCCGAGCTGCGCGCCCTGAGTCGGGCTCGCCAGCCAATCACGGACGTCCTTGGCGAGCGATTCGGCGATGTAGTCGAGCACCGCGCAGGTGCCTCCGTGATGCGAGCGACCGCCGGTCACCGTCGTTCGGCGTGCGTCGAAGCTGGCGATCGTCGCTCCCCCGTGCACGAGATCGCCGTGCAAGGTGATCTGCTTGGGTCCGCTCCACATGCCGCCGCCCGGGGCGAGGATCTGCGTGACCTGCAAATAGAGCACCCGTGCCCCATTCGTGGGGTCGTTGCTCAGCGCGACCGGGACCGGCGTGTTACGGGCGATCCACTCGGGGATTGAGCGCTCGAGCCCACACTCGGCCAATACCGCGTCGGTCACCCCGGAGCTCGTGGCGAAGCTCGCCGGCGCGATCGTGATGATCGAGGGGTCGGCGCTGGGCCCTGCCCAGGTCAGGCCTTGGGCTTCCCCAGCGCATGCGGACGCGGCTGCGAGCCACGCGAGCGAGAGGACGAGCCCACCGACCCGCCGTGCACGCGCGCGAGGGTCTGCCATCATCGCGGCCGTGCTGTCCTTGCACCTCGACGAGCTCGAGCACCAGGCCCTCGACCTGCTCGAAGACCTGCCCGCGACGACGAGCGAAGCCTCGGCGGGCGAGCTGGGTGTCGACCCCGACGAGCTCCGCGACGCGATCGAGCGCGTGCACGCGCTGCTCGTTCGGCTCGCGGCCGATCACGCTCGGGTGCTGCTACGTGCGCTCGAGCTCGTGCTGGAGAGCGGGGTCGAGCTCGTGGGCATCGAGCGACCCGAGCCTGCCGCGATCGAGCGGGCTCGCGAGCTGCTCGTCGACGAGCCCTCGCTGGCGCTGAGCGTGGTGCCGACGATCGAGGTCCTCACGCTCTCGCTCGGCCTCCAGCCAGGTACCAAGACGTCGGCGCTGATCGATTCGCTGCGCGAGCAGACCGAAGCGCGGGCGCGCGAGCTGGGCTTCGAGAGCGTGGCCCAGCTGGTCGAGCGGGTGTCTCGATCCGCGTGGCCAACCACCTCGGTCAGCCCGTCTGAGACCGAGAGGGTAGATACGAGCCCTGCCCTGCCCGTCGCGCTACGAGTGTTCCGGATGACGAGCGTAGAAGGGACGCCGCTGCGAGCACGAGCGCTCGCCGCCGACGCGCCCGACGATCTCGATCTCGCCGAGGCGCTGATCGCCGACAGCAGCACCGAGACGATCGATGCCGCGACGTTGATCGACCGCTTCGATCGAGCACGCGCCGAACGGGCGGCTGACCGCGCCCGCGCCCAGCAAGCGAGCGTCGAGCAGCCCGCAGCCCAGATCGACGGGCCCAAGCGCCGCTTCACGGTGGTCCACCTGGTGCTCGCGCTGATCGTGCTCGGCCTGACGATCTGGCACTACTGGCTGCGCTGACCAGACTGGCTGCGCGGGCTGGGGGCCACGTCGAACGCCGCCAGCGCGAGCACGACGACGGCGATCCACACCGCGGTCGCCAAGGCGAGGTGCACGAGCTGCATCCAGCCCGGCGCCGAGAGCATGATGTTGACCACGCCCGCGCAGAGCTGAGCGACGACCAGCCCCGCGACCACGTTGCCGAGCCGCCGCACGTCGTCCCGCGCAGGCAGCTTGGGCAGCGCGATCGCCAGCCACAGCAGATAAAGGCCGACGAGCACGGCGAGGATCGGGTGGACGATCCGCATGCGCTGCAAGAAGTGGGCGGTGCCCGACTGCTCGCTGGCCAGCCGCTCGCCGAGCGCCAGGTCGGCGTCGGCCGGATAGAGCGTGTCGCCCAAAGCCGTGACCGCGCCGCTCATCGACACGAGCAAGATGCCGACCAGACCGCCGACCACGACCCACAGACCGATCCCCTGCCCGCGTAGGCGTGGCCGTCGGCCTTCGACGCTCGTATAGGCCGCGACCGCCATCGCGCCGGTCAGCAGGCAGGTGTTCGACAGATGGATCGCCATCACGATCGCGCGCGAGATCGAGTCGTTGCGCCCGACCAGCTCGAGCAGCACCAGGCCCGCGCCGATCAACGCCTCGAGCAGCATGAACACCATCGCCAGCGCGACGCCCCAGCGGACCGGGTGCCCACGGTGAAACACTCGCAGGCCCCAGACCAAGAGCGCGACCGCGGCGATCAAGCTGAGCCCCGAGGTCACGCGGTGGGTCAGCTCGATCAGCGTCTCGACCGACTCGGGCCGGTGGACCAGCTCACCGTGGCAGGTCGGCCAGTGCTGACCGCAGCCCGCACCCGAGCCGGTGATCCGCACGTAAGCCCCGAACACGATCACCGCGAAGGTGTAGGCGAGCACGATCCAGGCGAAGCGAGCGAAGCGAGCGCTGTCGTGGGCGGGCATCGGGGGGCAACGTAGAGCATCGCCCGCTCGCTCGCCACGCCCCGCCAGCGCACGCGCTGCGCGTCCGTCCCCGGGGCGCTACCAGTCCGCGCGGTAACTCAAGATCCGCTCGCGCACGTGTTGAAAAACCCCGGTCGTCGCCCGCACGTCGCCAGCGTTGTACTCGGCGATCCGCTCGATCTCGCCGCGCGCGTAGGCGGGCCCGACCTGCGAGCCGTCCATGCCGTCCTTGGGGCTCGCGAGGCCGAGCGCCCAGCAGACGATGTCGAGCGAGGTCGAGCCAGCCCGGCTCTCCCCGAGCAAGCGATAGAGGTCGAGGTGTGGACGCAGCGAGTGGGGCCTGGACAGCAGATCGACGCGCGCCGGGATATCGTGGATCAGGCTGCGGACCTGCAAGAAGGGCACGTCGAAGCCCCGCCCGTTGAAGCTGACGACCAGCTCGGCATGGTTGGCGAGGTGCCAGAAGCTGCGCAGCAGCTCGGGCTCGCTCATCGGCCGCATCCAGCTGGGGAAGCTGTCGTGCTCGCGACCGGGCGGCGGCACGACCAGCACGGTCACCGGTTGATCGGCGGGCGGCCGATCGCCGTCGCCGATCGCCAAGGACACGACCTTGCCGAAGTAGGGCGAGAGCGCCATGACCTTGGCCTCGTCCCCGTCGTTGCGCTCGGCCGCGCGAGAGATCGACTTGTGCACGGCAGCGGGCGCCGTCTCGAGATCGAAGCCCGGTACGGTCTCGATGTCGAACACCAGCGTCTTGCAGCGAAGATCCTCGACCAGCTCGAAGCCCGGCCCGCGGATCGCCTCGAGCGGCACGACCTCGCCCTCACCGATCGGTCGGATGCGCATGACCGTCAGCTGCAGCGCGTCCTTGTAGCTGCCGATCGTGAACATGATCTTCACGACCTCGTCCTCGCGCAGCTCGTTGGTGACTGCCTCGGCGTAGGCCTTGGAGTCGTGCCAGATCTTGGCGGGGATCTTGGCGCTCGCGTCCTCGACCACGAGGTCCCAATAGCCGGTGCCGGAGCGATCGGTGCCGTGGCGGACGCTGCGGAGCGCCGCGTGGGCGGTGTAGGGACGATCACGACGATCCTGCGGGAGGTGATGGACGTCGGACAGTCGCTCGAGGTGCGGCGTTGGCGAGGACATCGCGGCGATGCCAGGCATACCACGCGCCGCACGACAGACTGGATCCCGAGCAGACCAGGGAGGCCGAGCATCCGTGAGCCAAGCCGGCGAAGGGCGCTCGTGCTGGCGCTCTTACCGAGCCTGCGATCGGGGAGATCAGAACTCGAAGCCGAGCGCGAAGCCTGGCCAGACCTTGACCGCCACGTCCCCGCCCTCGCGCGCGAGGTTGGCCCGCGAGAAGTACCCCGGAGTAAAGTCCTCGCGTCCGAGCGCGCCGGTCAGCAGCATGACGTTGCCCGTCACGCCGCCCCACAGCGCGAAGCGCTTGAAGGGCGTCCAGCCGACCGTCAGGCGCAGCGTGTCGAGGATGAAGGGCGGGTTCGTGGCCGTCAGACCCACGAAGCCAACCTGGACGGCGTTGTCGAGCTCGATCCGAAGCTTCGGCCGCTTGAACAGAGCGCCACCAAAGCCGAGCCCGGTCGACCACGACGCGCCCTTGTCGAAGGGGTGGATGCTGCCGGAGATGAAGCTGTGGGTCTTGCGAGCGCGAAAGCGCAGCGCGACGTTGACGAGCTGAGCGTCGCTGGTCCACACGTCGACGTGCACGCCGCCTTGCTTGGTGATCGGGACCAAGGCGATCGCGGCATCGGCTTGATCGGCGTAGGTCACGAGCCCGATCTGTAGCCCTTTGAGCTCGCCCTTGCTGACGCTGACGAGGCCCGCCTGCAAGCCCTTGCCCTCGCTCGCCAGCGAGACCGCGCCGAGCTGCACGCCCTCGAGCCGGCGCGCCCACGCGAGGGCCCCGACCTGCAGCCCGACCATGCGCTGCCTGGCCAGCGTGACCGCGGCGGTCTGAACCCCACGCATGTCTGCGCTGGTGAGCGTCAGCCCGATCGCCGCCTGCAACCCGCTCACACGGCCCTTCGCCGTCGCCGAGCCAACCGCCGCCTGGATCCCGCGCACGTTCTCCTTGGTCCACGCCGCAGCGATCGCCGTCTGGAGACCGTCGACCCGATACGCTCCGGTCGCGCCGAACGAGATCGAGAGGTTGTTGACGACCGCCCGCCGGCCCGCCGAGGTGTTGAGCTCGACCCCCGGCGCGATGCCGATGTTGAAGGGCACGAAGCGGGTGTCCTTGGGCAGCTCGTCTCGCTCCGGCTGGTCCGCGTCGCCGCGCAGGCGGGTCGCCTCGATCGGGATGTCCTCGAGCTCGCCGAGCTCGAGCGCGGTGGTCTTGCCGCTGCGGACGGCGACCTCGGCCCGGTTGAGGCGCTGGCCGTCGTCGATCGTGATCGTGTAGTTGCCGGGCTCGAGCGCGAGCGTGATCGCCGAAGAGCCCTTGGTCTTGAACAGCTCGGCCGCGAGCCGACCTCGGCGATCACGGACATAGATCCGGCCGGCGATCGAGGCTTGGATCTCGAGCTTGGCCGAGCTGCTGCGCAGGTCGGTCATCACGAGATCGCCGGTGCCCGCGAGCTGGATGTCGTAGGCCGCGTGCTGCGGGCCCCC
>CBFGLP010000040.1:0-10079 GCA_965649595.1 uncultured Myxococcales bacterium
ACCACCCGATGGGTGTAAACGCGTACCTACACACGAGTGAATGGTCGACATCGATCGATGCGCGCGAGCCCGACGATCGGTTCTGGGCGCAGGTCGAGCTCGACGCGAAGCTGCTGCGCGAGTTCTCGAGCAGCGCTGGCGCTCACGAGGCCAACCGCCGGATCGAGGCGGCGCGTCGCCACCCCGCGTTCGCCGATGCCTGTCAGTTCCCGGGGCCTTGTCGCTCGCTCGAATGGCACGTTGCCCACGACGTCGCGCTGCTGCGGGCGATCGAGCTCGCGCATGCAGGTGACTCGGCCGAGGCGCTCGCGCTCGTGCGCGACCTCGTCCGCATGGACGCAGCCCAGCTAGCGAGCGCGCGCTCGCTGATCAGCCTCCTGATCGCGCTCGACAACCTAGGCAACGCGCTGGACAAGGTCGACATGATCGTGGCACGCCTCGACGCGGCGAGCGTAGACGCACCGCTACGTGCGACGCTGGCCGAGCTCGAGCTCGAGCTGCGGGCCGTCGACGTCGACGCCATCGACTTGCGCGCAGTTGTCGTGAACGACTATCTGTTCCTCGTCGAGATCCTCGATGTCCTCGATGGGGAGGGGAACGAGGCCAACGTGATGCCCAACCTCTCGGGCCGGCCACGCTGGCTCTACAGTCGTGGGTTGACGCTGCGTAGCGTCAGCGAGCGGTTCGATCGCCGCTACGAAGCGGCCGCAGAGCGCGACGCGTTCGCGGCGCTGGGCGGCGGCGAGGCCCCTGCCAAGCAGTCGATCGGTTGGTGGTTTCTCAACCCGGTCGGCAAGCAAGTGCTCGACGACGTGGCCTTCGATCCGACATCGTTGGTGAGCTCGATCGACGAGGGCCGAGGAGAGGTCGAGCGTACGCGGGCGCGCCTGCTCGCGCGCTCGCTCATGAGCGCGACCTGACCCGTGGGACAGTGCGGGAATTCGGGATTACGATTGCGCGTTATAAAATCGCGTTGATGTTTGGGTAAGGTTCGGCGATTCCATTCAGGTGTTTGCATCGCCATGTCGACGCGCACAATTGACCGATTCCGCAAATATTTCGGCCGCCATCGCCACACGACGCGCTCCGCAGGCCTCGCCGGGGTTCGTCTGGGGACACGCGGCTGGCGGAGACATTTTGATGGCACGATGATATTGATGCGCTAGAAAGCGAGCCGCACGACGCGGCCCGTGACGATGGCGCCGATTGATCTCGAGGCGTTCGAAGCCCTCGCTGCCCCGGTCGTCGTGAGCGATCGGGAGGGCAGGATCGTGCACTGGAATCGGGCCTGCTCCGAGCTGCTGGGCCGCGCCCTCGAATCGGTTCGCGGCGAGCGCGTCTGGGCGACCTTGCTCGTTCCGGACCAGGTTCAGACGGCCGAGGAGGCGTTCGTCAACCTCGTTTCCGACAAGCGACCAGTACGCCTCACCCACCTTTGGGTCACGAGCCGAGGCGAGCGAATCCTCGTGGATTGTTCCAGCTTGGCAACGCTCGGAGCAAAGGGTGAGGTCACGCAAATCGTCACGGTTGGGCTCGACATCACCGCTCGCGCTAGCGAGCACGAGAACACCCAAGCGCGCCTGCGAGAGCTGCTCGAGCAGGCCCCGGACGGCATTTTTGTCGCTAACGTCGATGGCCAATATGTCGACGTCAACGCCGCCGGCTGCCGCCTGCTCCAATGCTCGCGCGACGAGATCATCGGCAAGACGATCTTCGATTTTATTCCGCCGGGCGACGCCGAGCGGCTCATGGGCGTGCGAGAGCGGCTGCTCGAGGGCGAGATCGACGTCGACGAGTGGCGACTCCGTCGCAAGGATGGTGTGTTCGTGCCGGTGGAGGTGAGCGCCAAGATCCTCGCGGACGGGCGATGGCAGGGGTTTGTCCGCGAGATCACGGAGCGCAAGGCGCACGAGACCGAGCGCGAGCGACTGTTCGGCGAGATCGATGCAGAGCGGCGCTGGCTTGAGGCGGTCGTCGAGACCGTCCCGCTCGCGGTGCTTCTGTTTGGCCCTGACGGCACGCTCACCTCGAACCGTCGCGCCGAGGAGCTGCTGGGCATGAGGCTCTCGCCGGAGAGAGGGAGCGCGCAGTACCAGGGCCGCATCCTGTTTCCCGACGGGACCCCGATCTCTCCCGAGCAGCTGGCGTCGCACCGGGCGCTGCATGGCGGCGACACGAGCGTCGGCGCCGAATACATCGTCCAGCGCCCGGACGGCTCACAGATCCCAGTCCTCGGGAGCTCCGCGCCGATCCGTGGCCCCAAGGGCGAGATCATCGGTGGAATCGTCGTGTTCCAGGACATGAGCGAGCGAATGCAATCAGAGGAGCGCATTCGAGCCAGCGAACGTCTCCTGAACGGCATCTTCGAGATCCTTCCGGTCGGCCTCTGGATCGCTGACCACACCGGACGCATCTCCCGTACGAACCCCGAAGGGCTGCGCATCTGGGCCGGCGCTCGTTATGTCGGTGTGTCCGAGTTCGGCGAGTACAAAGGCTGGTGGGCAGACACGGGCAAGCTCATCGAGCCCGAGGATTGGGCGGTCGCACGGGCGCTGACCAAGGGTGAGACCTCGATCGGCGAGGTGATTCGGATCCAGTGCTTCGATGGGACCTTCAAGACCATCATCAACTCGGCGCTGCCGCTCCACGACGAGCAGGGGGCGTTCGCCGGAGCGGTCATCGTCAACCAGGACATTACCAACCTCAAGGCGATCGAGGAGGAACTGCGACTCGCGGTGCGCTCGCGGGACGCCGTGCTCGGCATCGTGGCTCACGACCTCCGCAACCCGCTCTACGGAATCTCTTTGGCGCTCGATCTCCTCTGCCGACGAGTTGGCGGGCCCGAGCGCCGCAATCAACGGCCGATCGAGGCGATCCGGCGCCAGGTGGCCCGGATGAATCGACTGATTCAGGATCTCCTCGATGTTGCGCGACTCGACGCGGGGGCGCTCACGATTCGGCCAGACCGTGTGCCAGCGGACAAGCTCGTGTTGGAAGCCGAAGAGTCGCAGCGGCCGATCATCGCGGCGGCCTCTCTGGATCTCCGAACGGACATCCAAGCCGGGTTGCCAGACCTGTGGGCCGACCGTGACCGGCTCTTGCAAGTGTTCGAGAATCTGGTCGGCAACGCGGCCAAGTTCACGAATCCGAGCGGGCGCGTCACGATCGGCGCGGCCACCCGGGAGCACGACATCCTGTTCTGGGTCGCCGACACGGGCGCTGGGATTCCGGCCGAGCACGTCGAGCACTTGTTCGACCGGTTCTGGCAGGCGAGCAGGACCGACAGGCGTGGAGCAGGCCTCGGACTGCCGATCGCGAAGGGCATCGTCGAAGCGCACGGGGGGACCATGTGGGTCGAGAGTCACCTCGGCGTCGGGACCACGTTCTACTTCACGATACCGCTCGCACGCTCGACCGACGCTGATTCAAGGGGCGCGCGTGATTGGCACGAGCGCTCGCACTCGCGTGTCGCGGAGCCACAGGGCGGCCCATAGCAGCAATGCTACGTACACTGGGAAGAGCACGTGGCTGAACAGCGGATTTTCGACTCGTACGTGGGTGGCGATGGCTCCGCCCAAGTACCCTGTCCACATGATCGCTCCGAGCACCGAAGTGCGCGGAATCAGGTAGAGCACCAAGCACGCCAGCTGAACGAGTCCGAGGCCGAATAGCACGCTCCCCGGATATCCGAGCTGCGTGGTGCCCTCGACGGCTTCGGGGGCCTGCAGCAGCTTGATCGTAGCATCGAACGCGAGGAACACGACCGCGAGGCCGCCGAGGATGTTGCCTGTCCAGCGGGCCCTCGTGGGGGCCGAGGCGAGCTGAGGGTCTCGGGGAAGGGGGCGAACTTCGGGCTGGCTGGCGGTCATCGGTGGTCCTCGTGTGTCTCGAGGTATGGACCTCGGCGGGCTGCGAAACTCATCGGTCAGCCATGAAAACTTGCTGGGTCCGGTTTGCGCGGCGGTGTGCTCGCCCTCGCTCGGCCAGCCAGCCACGGGCCGCGAGCCGGAGAAGCCCCTGCTAGTGCTAGCGAACCGGTAACTCGGACATCCCTGCGCCAGCGTCACGCTGGCTGCCGATTGCATGTCGGCCACGCGTCCGTGGCTATCCTCGGGCCATGATCTTGCTGCGCAGTCTCCGTGACCATGTCCTGTGTCCATCGTTGACCCTGCTCGCGCTGATGACGGTCGGTTGTGCCGGCGAGCAGGAGACCGACGAAGGAGCAGATGAGGCGGCTGACGAGGAGGGCGTCGATCTGGAGAACGGCCAGATGATCCACGACGTGACCTGCAAGGGGACCTGTCACGCCAACAACATGATCCTCGACGAGGAAGTGCCCGAGGAGAGCGACGAGGAGCTGTTCGAGATCATCGACAAGGGCTACGAAGAGATGCCACCGCAAGACCAGCTGTCCGACCAGGACATCCGCGACGTGATCGCGTACTTGCGGGTCCTCTACGGCTGATACCGCGGGCTGAAGTCGCCCCTCGACAAGCGTGCCCCGAGCGGGCGATCCTGGCGGCCCTCACGAAGACTGCCATGACGATCACCCGACGAGAGCTTCTCCGTCGCGCCGGCTTGCTCGGCGTCGCATCCCTGATCCCCAGCTTCACCGCCTGCAAGCCGGGCGAAGGCGGCGATGACGAGGTCGGCGACGACACGGACACCGGCACCACCGACGACACCGGCAACGACACGGGCACGGAGACCGGCGGTGATGGGCTGCCGACCTACGAGTGGGAGGGGGAGCCGGGGCCCGAGACCTTGTTCTCTCACGGGGTCGCGAGCGGCGATCCGCTGACCGACTCGGTCATTCTCTGGACTCGCGTCAGCCCGGCCGCCGACGAGCCGGTCGAGCTCTTCTTCGAGGCGGCACTCGATCCGCAGTTCGAGATGCGCGTCGCGGCCGACTGGATCGGCGAGGCGACCAACGAGCGCGACTACACGATCAAGATTGATCTCGACGGCCTCGAGCCGGGGACCACTTACTACTACCGTTTCTATGCCCAGGGCCGGGTCTCACCGGTCGGCCGCACCCGCACGGCCCCGGTCGGCCCGAGCGAGCGTCTGCGCTTCGCAGTGGTCTCGTGCGCGAGCTATGCTCACGGGTACTTCCACGTCTACGGCGAGGTCGCGGGGCGAGCTGACCTCGCCGCGGTCATCCACCTCGGCGACTACATCTACGAGTTCGCCGACGGCGAGTACGGGGACGTCCGCAGCTACGATCCGGTCCACGAGATCGTCACGCTCGATGACTACTACCGTCGTTATCGGCAATACCGGACCGATCCAGATCTGCAAGAAGCCCACCGCCAGCACCCCTTCATCATCACCTGGGACGATCACGAGATCGCCAACGACGGCTGGTCCGACGGCGCGGAGAACCACGACGACTCGGACGGCGAGTGGGTCGATCGCCGGGCAGCGGCGACCAAGGTGTTCTTCGAGTGGCTGCCGATCCGCGAGGGCGTCGAGGGCCGAGTCTACCGCGACCTGTCCTACGGTGATCTCATCCACATCATCGTGCTCGACACCCGCTACGAGGGTCGCGACGAGCAGGTCCCGCTCACCGACCCCGACGCGCTCGCGCAGATCTACGCCGAAGGACGGCAGATGCTCGGCGCCGAGCAGGAGGCGTGGTGCTTCGAGCGGCTGTCGAGCAGCAGCGCGCAATGGAAGCTGCTCGCCCAGCAGGTGATGATCGGCCAGCTGATCATCACCCCGGGTGAGAACGGCGAGCCCAACCGGCCCTTCTTCAACGACCCCTGGGACGGGTACGACCACGCTCGCCGGCGCCTGCTCGAGCACATCCGCGACAGCTCGATCAGCGACGTCATCGTGGTCACCGGCGACTTCCACTCGTCGTTCGTCAACGAGCTGACCATCGATCCTTGGGTTGGCTACGACCCACAGACCGGCGAGGGGGTGATCGCGGCCGAGTTCCTGACCCCCTCCGTCACCTCGCCAGGCCTCGGCTTCGACGACGGCACGATCGCGCTGCTCCAATCTCGCAACCCGCACATTCGTTGGATGGACGTGCTGCAGAAGGGCTACATGGTCCTCGACGTCGACACCAGCCGCGTTCAGGTCGACTACTTCCACTTCGGCGGCGGTCAGATCGGCTCGCCCAACTTCGTCGGCAGCACCTACGCGTCATCCTGGCGGGTCGACAGCGGCTCGCCCCGGATCAGCGAGACCCAAGGACCCGCGGCCGAGCTGCCCGAGGCGCCACCGCTCGCACCCTGACATCGAGCGCAAACAAGGCGGCTCAGGCCGCCTTCTCCAATTTGTCGAACACGGCGGGGCTGCCCTCGAGCGGCTTCTGATCATCGCGCAAGGCCCGGGCAAACACCGCGTGGACCTCGGCCGCGTGCTCGCGCGCGGTCTCGGCTTTCCAGTGGCTCGTGTCGATCGGCTCGAGCACGTCGATGTCGACGGTGGTCGGCTGCACGAACCACGTGCCCGTCACCCAGTTCTTGTGCACGCCATGCAGCACGACCGGGACGACTGGTAGCCCGGTGGCGATCGCGAGGTGCACGAAGCCGAGCTTGAAGGGCCGCAGCCGACCGTCCTTGCTGCGGGTCCCCTCGGGCATGATCCAGATCGACAGCCGGTGCTCTCGGACGACCTTCGCGGTGCCCTGCAGCGCCGCGATCGCCGAGCCCTGGTTGGCGCGATCGAGCCAGAGGTGACCCGAGAGCATGTAGAGCTGGCCAAAGAAGGGGATCCGCAAGACCTCCTTCTTGACCACGCCACAGCCGCCGACCGGGCACAGCCAGATCGACAAGAACGCGTCGAGGGTCGAGGTGTGGTTGGCGACGTAGATCGCTGGCGCGCTGGCCTTGATCCGCTCGCCAGCGTGCACGATCGGTTTGACCCCGGCGATGCGCGTGATCGAATATCCGATGATCTTGCCGTAATAGTTGCAGAGCTTGATGCGCGCGACCCGAGAGGGCAGCAAGAGCAGCGCGAGGATGATCGTGAAGGTCGAGGCGCCTGCGACCAGCAGGAAGCCGAACGACATGCGGATCGCCGACATGATCGCGGCGAGGGGCGAACGCTTGGATGTGGACATGTTCAGTTGTTTCGTCGCCGCTCGGCGAGCAGCTCGAGCTCGCCTGCCGCGAAGGCCTTGCGATAGCGATAGCGTCGGAGCTTTCCGCTGGTGGTCTTGGCCACGCTGCGCTCGGGGATCAGCAGGACGCGATCGAAGTCGATTCCGTGCTCGGCGAGCACGCGCGAGTGGATCCGCTCGCACAGCTCGCGGCGGGCCGCTTCGGCGACGCTCCGTCGTCCGGTCGCCGCCAGGCAGACCAGCCGCTGCCCGTGCTCGTCCTGGCCATAGAACACCACGCAGTCGCCTGCGAGCGGCTCGCGCCCCTCGGACACGCTCCGCTCGATGTCGTGAGGGTGGTGAATGCGGCCGTCGACGTGCAACCAGTCCGCCAGCCGGCCGGTGCCGAACAGCTCGCCACCGAGCATGAAGCCGGTATCCCCGGTGCGAAACCACGCGACGCCTGGCTCGCCCACGATCTGGGCAGCGAACGCTCGCTCGCTGCCGTCAGGATCGCCCCAGTAGCCGCGCCCGACCGACGGACCCCGCAGCCAGATCTCGCCTTCGTGGCCCTCGGCCAGTCGATCGCGGGTCTCGGGGTTCACGATCGCCAGCTCGTGCTCGTGCATCGGGGTCCCGCACGACACGAAGGGCTTCGCACCGGGCGGGCCCTCGGTGTGAGCCTCGGCGGAGATGAAGGCGGTAGCGAGCGGCTCGGCTCGGCCCTCGTGCAGGGCCGCGCGATCGAACCACACCAACTTGGGCGCCAGCTCGAGCGGCCAACCGCTGACCATCAGCGTCGCCTCGGCCATGCCGAAGCAGGGCATGAAGGTGTGCGGTCGAAAGCCGCAGCGGGCGAAGCGACGCGAGAATCGCTCGAGCGTGGCCGCGCGCAGCGGCTCGGCGCCCGACACCGTCAGCTGCCAGCTCGACAGATCGAGCCTGTCGAGCTCCGCGTCGGTCGAGCGATCGACGCACAGGTCGTAGGCGAAGTTGGGCCCGGTGCTGACCTGCGCGTGAAAGGTCGAGATGCTCTCGAGCCAGTTCAGCGGCCGACGAAGGAACGCGGTCGGCGACATCAGCAGCGTCGTCCCGCCGTGATAGAGCGGGTAGAGCAGCGCGCCGATCAGGCCCATGTCGTGGTAGAAGGGCAACCAGCTGACCGTCTGCGCGCCTTCGGGCTGACGAAATTTCTCGTCGGCGAGTCGCTGGTGGGCGTAGAGGTTGGCGTGGCCGATCATCACGCCCTTGGGCGTGCCCGTCGACCCCGAGGTGTACTGCAAGAACGCCAGCTCGCGCTCGAGCCCGCTCGGTCGTCGCCAAGCGTCGGCATCGCCAAGATCGGTAGCGAGCTCCTCGCTGGCCAGGATCCGCAGCGCGCTTGGCTCTCGCGCCTCGGCCCGCGCGAACTCGATGGTGTCGACCAGCTCGCGCGAGGTCAGGATCAGCCGCGCGTCGGCGTCACGAATGATCGCCGAGACCCGCGGCATGGTCTTGACCGCGCGCTGGCGATCGGGAGGAAACGCCGGGACCGCGACCAACCCAGCGTAGAGGCAGGCCAAGAACGCGACCGGATACTCGAGCCCGAAGGGGTAGAGCAGCAGCACGCGATCGCCGATCTGGGCGTGCTCGCGTAGCCGCAGCGCGAGCGCGCGCGCCCGCTGATCGGCCTGGGCGTAGCTCAGCGTGGCGAGCACCCGACCCTCGGCGATGTGGCGATAGAGCGGGCGCTCGCCGTGTCGCTGCGCTCGCTCGTGCAGCACATCGACCAGGGTGCTCGCGGACTCGAAGGGCATGTCGGTCGGTCGGACCATTTCCGACCGACGCACCTGCTCAGTCAAGTGCGAACTCGCTTGCGCGGGACGCTTGCTCGGCCTGTGTGGGGCCGAACGAGCGAGCACTACTCGAGCAGGCTGCTGGCCTTGTCGGCGACCTTGCCAGCTTCCTCCTCACCGACCAGCTTGCGCAGGATGTCGATGAAGAGGCGGTGTTGCATGCCCATGACCAGGAAGCTGTTTCGGTAGGCCCGGTGTTGATTTCGCGCGATCGCGTCAGCCCTTTGTGCGTCGAAGCTGCGCCCGATCGCGCGCGCGAGCGTCCGGACGTCCATCAGCGCTTGACCCTCGAGCAGCTCGTCGACCGAGTCGATGAGATCGAGGTACTCCGCGAAGGCCGCGGAGATCTGCTCGGGCGGTGCGATGGTGGCGAGCGCGTCGAGCTGGAGCGCGTCGATCCGGGCGTGCTGCGACTCTTCGAGCCAGTGGTGCTCGAGCAGGCTGGCGAAGAGCGGATCAATTGTAGCATTGTTGCGAATGCTCTCGGTATAGTGAGTCTGGGTCATGATCTCGATCTGCAGCGTGACCAACATGACCGCGATCGGGCTCTTGCTCGCGATTACGGCCGCGACCGCACCGGCCTCGTTCAGAACCTCGCATTTGCAGCCAAAGCTGCGCGCGAACAGGTCCATGAACCGATGAAACAGCTCCTGGTGCTTGATCTCCTCCTCGCCAAAGCGCAGCAGCGCCCGCGCGGCGATCGGATCGTTGCGCAGCTCGGCCTTGGCGAGGTCGACCGTGGTGGCAATGATGTATTCCTCCACGAACGCGAAGAAGTTCGCGTAGGCGTTCGCGGTGATCTGATTGAGCACGAGTCGCTCTGAATCGCTCAATCCGACGGTTAGCTGGTCAGCCGCCAGCGAGCTGGGCAAGAATGGGCGGGTGAGGTCGAGGCGCGCGTCCGGACGGATTACGTCGTCTACCCTCCAATTGATCTTTTCGGAGTTGTTGATGCAGGTCGCGTAATCGTACGAGAGATCCAGCATGTGAGGCGCTCCGGTCCGAGCAGAATAAGCAGACGTGCTCGCGCCGAACAAGCGAATAAATGGCCCGACGAGCGGGAGAGTGGAATCCCCAGCGCTCGAAGGGGAGCGGAGCAATGTCTGATACGCTGAATGCAGGAGCGGACTTACCCGATCGGGTTGGCCGAGCCAGCGCAATGGGTGGGAGCCCGACTCATCGATTTGCCC
>CBFGLP010000041.1:0-4017 GCA_965649595.1 uncultured Myxococcales bacterium
GCTCCGGCTCGGGCTCGGGCATCCCGTCACCGCAGTAGCTCTGAATCAGCGCGAGGTAATCGTTCCACGGCCAGTTCGGCCCCGGGTCGATCCGATTGTAGGGCTGCAGCTGCCCGTGCGCGACGATATGGTACTTGTCGCGCGGGATCGCCTGATCCTGCGTGATGTCGCAGACCAGCTCGGCCGACGAATCGATCAGGTTCGGATCCCAGCTCGCTTGCTTGGCATAGCCCGCGTGCTCGATGCCGATCGTAAAGTTGTTGCTGCCCACGCCGTCCTTCGCGCAATCGACGTTGCTGTTGAGCGAGCAGTCGTAAGTGGCCCCGATGTGCCAGGCCTTGCGGTTCTCGGCGACCAGCTGAGAGATCTCCGAGCCCGTCGCGTTCACCACATAGTGCGCGCTGACGCCCGAGTCGGAGTTCGTCAGCCAGCTCCAGCAGCCGGAGTACGTGCCCTCGCAGGTGTGAATGATGACCATCGAGGGGTCGCCGTTGGCCCCGACCGGCCGGGCGCTGTGATTGGGCGAGGGCCGCCAGATCGAGCCCGCGTAGTCCGGGCCCGCTTGTTTGGTCGTCGGTGCCTCGCCACCGAAGAAGATCTCGCGCTGATCCTCGGCGACCGGCGCCGGGATGGCCCCTGCCTCCGCATAGACCTCGTCGAACACGTACGCGGCTTGGCCCTCTTCGCTGGCGATGCCGCTGTAGAGCGCGAGCACGGGCGTCCACGAGGTGTAGTCGCTGCGATCCTCGACCCCGAGCTCGTCGGCCATCGACGAGAGCAGCGCGGCCGCGGCTCGGATGTTCGAGAGCGTGTCGCTGCTGGCCTCCTGCGCCGACACGCCCGCGAGCGCGGCTCCTTGCGCGAGGTAGTCGCCACGCAGCGCCATGATGCCGGTAGCGACCTCTTGCCCGTCGAACTCGACCGAGCCCTCGACCATCTGCCAGCGGGTCTCGACCAGCGCGATCGAGCTCAGGATCGTGGCCGGGACATCGAACTCCTCGGCCGCTTGATCGAACATCGCGAGCAAGCCGGGCGGGGGCTCCGGGGGCTGGTGCTCGCTGCCCTCCTCGTCGTCACCATCGTCGGCGCCGGGCTCGATGCCGGCATCGCTCGTGTCGCGTCCATTGTCGGGATCGCAGGCAGACAGGGTGAAGAGCAGCGAGAAGGGGAGGAGCGCGAGCGAGAGACGGCGCATGGTGTTCACCTATCGGGGGTGGACCTACACGTAGGTCGCAGTGGTGACCTATCGCGCTCCTATCCCGGACGTCAATGGTTTTGTGGGCCGACCGACCGAGTTGCGAGATCGGGTGACGAGCACCCCCCGAATTTCGGATTGGCGAAGTATCGAAAACGCTCGTCTGATGCGAAGCCGAGTTCGCGCTCCCGAATCCTCTATCCCCGATTCCGCGAGGACGACATCAGAGGAGGTCGTCCTCGTCGAGCGACGCCGACAGCCCACGCTCGAGCGGGCATCGCTTGGGATCGATCGCGTCTCCGCGTCGATACCCGGCCAAGAGCTCGCGCGACTTTTGGGCGAGCAGCCTTCGGACCTCGCGGCGCATGCCCTTGATCCGCGGGATGCTCATCGAGTCGTACGCGGTCGTCTGGTGGCGCAGCCAAGCGATCGTCGCCGCTTCGGCTCGCTGCTCGATCGGGATCCGCTTGGTCCGCGCCACCGTGCCGCTGCCGACCGGCGTGGCATGGGCAGCGATCGCCACCGCGAGCCGCTCGGCCAGCTTCGCGTGGCGCGGGGCGAAGGCGAGGAAGTCGAGCACCGCCTCGGCGAAGTCGCCGGTGTATTGCTCTTCCTCCTCCGCTCGCCGCTTGCGACCAGCCTCGAGCTTGCGCGCGTAGGCGGGGTCGGCCCGCTCGACCTCGAGGTCGCGGCGCAGGCTCTCGACCTGGTCGGCCGGCGCCCAGACCCCGCGGGAGAACTTCTTGCGCCCGCGCAGCTCGGTGACCGTCCAGGTCGGCCCCGCTTGCTTGAGACGCCGCGTGAGCGCCGGATCGCCGGGCGGGACGAGCACCCAGCCCTTCGGCACGTCGAGCAGCTCACCCGTGCTCGTGCGGACGCGATGGAGATCGGGCCCGGGAGAGACGTCGCGTGACTGGGTCGGCACGCGCGAGACATAGCGCGGCCCTTCTCGCGCGGGAACCGGCCGCGGACTCTGAGCCATCATCGACGGGAGCCGTTGCGCTTGCGCTTGCGCTCGCGCGTTCGCGGGCGCGGGCCGTCCATGCCCCAGCGCGGGCGAGGCTCGCTCGGGATCCGCCGCAGCAGCCCGGTCACCGGGCATATGTAGAACGAGCGTCGGTAGCTGCTCAGCCGCCGACCGCTGGGGCGCTCGTGCGGCCAGCCATCGATCATGTCGACGTGGCGCTCGACGAAGTGCCACAGGTGCTGGAGCACGTGCAGCTGGATCGGATCCTCGAAGCGGACGTGCGCGCGGATCTCCGAGTACACCTGGTCCCAGGGGCGCCCGACTCGGCGATCGAGGAACCGAACCAACGGAGCGAGGTTCTCGCTGAGCCACTTGGTTCGCAGGTTGTCTCGCCCGATCGAGACCCGCTCGGGGAGCGAGTCGAGGTCGCGGATCGCTCGCAGGTGTGGCCTCGACTTGCGGCCTCGCCAGCCTCCGCGAGGCCGCTCGACCAGGAGCTTGGGCATGTCGCTACGCATGTTGCTCGTCCTTCATTCGTGCTCGCTCGAGGCATTCGTGGTCGCGCGCCGACCAACGCCAGCTCGCCACCGCCTCGCCGCGGATCAGCCGGTAGTGGGCGAGCCGTCGCTCTGCCTCGCGCTCGCTCGCGCCTGCCTGGGCGTTTGCTGCCAGGCGCTCGGCGAGCCGCTCGAGCGCCAGCTCGCGGTTTCGATGTTGGCTACGACCCTCGCCGACCCGCACGGCCAGACCCGAGGGACGATGCAGCAGCCGCACCGCGCTGGCCGTGGTGTTGACGTGCTGCCCGCCCGGGCCGCTGCTGCGGGAAAAGCTCCACTCGAGCTCGCGTGGATCGAGCTCGACGCGATCGCTCGCGTCGATGTGGGGCTCGATCGTGACGGCCGCGAACCAGCGCTTGCGAGCGCCGCGATGGCGACCCGCGCGAGCGCGACGGCTGGCATCGATCAACTCGTGGGTGCCGATCAGATCGTCGAGCCGCACGAGCGGAGCGCTGTTGCAGATCAGCGCGATCGATCGCGCGCCGCTGCCCGAGCGATCTGCCTGCGTCAGCAGGCACTCGACCGCGAGCCCGCGCTCTCGAGCGAGCTCGGCCAGCGCTGGACCGAGCGCCTGCACGAACCGGCAGACCTCGATCGGCCCGGTCCCCGCGCTCGCCGAGATCCGCCAACGTTGGGGGTTTTGCGTGGTCACGACGCCCGCCTGAGCAGATCGTGGGCCATCTGTAACTCGATGAAATCTATGGGGTTTATGAGTGTGTGGTGCGTCGTTCACCATGCGTTGGTGGTACGTCATACACCAGTATGGTGCGTCATGATGCAGGCTCTGGACGACTGTATCCTGCGCCTCGTGCCGGACTTCGCCCCCGCGCTCTTCCCCGTCACGCGCGAGCTCTTGTGCGACGGCGAGACCCCCGTCGGCATGTTCGCTCGACTGCGAGCCTCGACGCCGCACCCCTTCTTGCTCGAGTCGGTCGTCGGCGGCGAGCGCTGGGCTCGGTTCAGCATCCTCGGCGTGGGCCATCGCGCCGCCGTGTCGGGTCGCTGGGTCGACGGTCGCCTGCAGATCCGCTGCACCCCTGGTCCAGGTTTTTCGGCCGACTACTCCGAGCTCGAGCGAGCCACTGGCACGTGGGGCGAAGGGCAGGGAGCTGCGCTCGTTCAGGCGCTGCTCGATCGCTACCGCGCCGCCCCGGCCACTGATCTCCCGAGCGAGCTCCCGCGCTTTTGGGGCGGCCTGGTCGGCGTGTGGGGCCACGACATGGTCCGCGACCTCGAGCGGATCCCGATGCCCGAGTCGTTCGCCGCCGCCACGATCGTGCCGGCCTTCGAGCTGCTGA
>CBFGLP010000042.1:0-9464 GCA_965649595.1 uncultured Myxococcales bacterium
CGGCGTGGTGTTGCCGTAGCCGAGCTGACCGAAGTCGTTGCGACCCCAGCAGCGGACGTTGCCGGCCCCGACCAGCGCGCACGAGTGGTTGCCGCCGGTCGCGAGCGCGGTGACCTCGGCGTCGATGTTGAGCGAGCTCTGAGCGAAGGGGAATTCGTCGTCGCCGACGTTGTTGGTGTTGCCGTAGCCGAGCTGGCCGTCAGCGCCCGCGCCCCAGCAGCGCACGGCTCCGTCGATCAGCCGCGCGCAGCCATGGTTGCCGCCGATGCTGATCTCCTCGACCTTCGCGCCGAGCACCACGTCGCCCGGGAGCGAGGGCAGCTCGTTGTCGCCGATGTTGTCGAGGTTGCCGTAGCCGAGCTGACCGGCGCCGTTGAGGCCCCAGCAGCGCAGCCGACCAGACTCGATCAGCGCGCAGGTGTGGTGGCGCCCGGCGTCGATCGCTACGAGCGTGGTCCAGCTGCAGTCGTTGTCGCAGCCGTCGCCTTCGAGCTCGTTGCCGTCGTCGCACTGCTCGGCCGGCTGCTCGGCGACGCCGTTGCCACAGCTGGCGGTGACGCAGGTGCCGTCGACACAGCCGAGCCCGGCGTCGCAGCTGCCCTCGCCGCCATCGCAGGCGCAGCCGAGCTCGGTGCAGGTGGGCTCGTCCTCGCTGCCGCTCTCGTCGGAGTTGTCGTCGGTCGAATCGGTCGCCCCGGTCTCGGTCCCGCCAGTCTCGGCGACGTCGTCGGAGTCCTCATCGTCGACGACCTCGCCACCTGCACAAGCGAGCGCGAGAGGGGCGAGCAGGAGCGCTGCGGCGCACGAGCGGGGAGTGATTCGCTGCGAAGCCATGACCGAGTCGAAAACCAAGGCGAGGGCCGGAGGGCGATTGTACCCGCCTGCGAGGAGTGGATCGACCATCACGCACTCGGCAGGCGGTGATAATTTGGACAGGTCACGCGATCGCAACGGCTCGGTCACCCGCAGGTCTCTGGACCGCAGGTCTCTGGACCGCAGACCCTGCGCGCTGGCGATGTGATCCAGCCCCCGCGCGCTCGCTGATCCGACGATCGAAGCGGCGGCAGGGGTTGGTTGGTAGCTCGCGCTCAGAAGATCTGCACGGGTTCTACGGCGGTCGGCAGCTCGTCGTCGCCGACGTTGTTGGTGTTGCCGAGGCCCAGCTCGCCGTCGCCGTTGATGCCCCAGCAGCGGACCTGATTGTTCATAAGCACCGCGCAGGTGTGATTGCCGCCGGCGTCGATCTGCTTGACCGGCGCGCCGAGGTCGATCGGCCCGAGCGAAGCAGGGGTCTCGTCATCGCCGATCGGCAAGGTGTTGCCCCGGCCGAGCTGGCCCGAGGTGTTGGAGCCCCAACAGATCACCTCGTCGGTCTCGAGCAGGGCGCAAACGTGCGTGTCCCCGGCCGAGATCGAGACCGCCGGTGCGCCGAGGTCGATCGGTGCGAGCGTGGCCGGGAACTCGTCGTCGCCGATCGTGGTGGTGTTGCCCTGACCGAGCTGCCCGCCGAAGTTGCTGCCCCAGCACAGCACGTCGCCGGTGTCGAAGAGCGCGCAGCTCATGTTGAGCCCGAGCGCGAGCGCGGTCGCCTTGGTCGTGGGCGGCAGGCCCAGCGGGATCGCGGGCACGTTGCCGGCCGCCGCCGGGGTCTCGTTGTCGCCGATGCTGTTGGTGTTGCCGTAGCCGAGCCGCCCATCGAAGCCCTGACCCCAGCAACGGATCGCTCCGTTGGCCAGGATCGCGCAGGTGTGGCCGATGCCGGTCGACTGCGCGATCACGGCTCCGCCGACCGGCACGTCCCCAGCGTTGGCCGGCGGCTCGTCGTCACCGATGTTGTTGGCGTTGGCGTAGCCGAGCTGGCCACCGCTGCCGCAGCCCCAGCAGCGCATCTTGCCGTCGTTGAGCCGGGCGCAGGTCTGCGAGCCGCCCGCGTCGACCTCGAGCGCGGCCCCACCGATCGGCACGTCGATGATCGAGACCGGGAATTCGTCGTCGCCGATGTTGTTGACGTTGCCGTAGCCGAGCTTGCCGCACGAGCCTTGACCCCAGCAGCGGACGGCCGAGTCGGCCAGCAGCACGCAGGTGTGCGAGTCGCCCATCGTCAGCTCGACGCCCGGCTCGGGCAGCATCACGTCGCCGACGTCCGCGGGCGTCTCGTTGTCGCCGATGTCATCGGTGTGGCCATAGCCGAGCTGACCGACGTAGTTGGCCCCCCAGCAGCGGACCCGTCCGCCCTCGATCAACACGCAGGTGTTCTGGTAGGAGGGATCGACATAGAGGATCTCGGTGAAGCTGCAGTCGGCGTCGCAGCCATCACCGTCGACGTCATTGCCGTCGTCGCACTGCTCGGTGCCCTCGGGCGTGCCGTTGCCACAGACCGGCGAGACGCACACGTTGTCGATGCAAACCAAGCTCGGATCGCAGCTGCCCTCGCTGGCGTCGCACTCGCAGCCCTCCTGCGTGCAGGGGCCGGTGGTCGCGTCGTCCGTGCTGTCGTCGGTGGTGGTCTCGGGCTCGTCGGTGTTGGTGTCCGACTCGGTCGTCGTGTCGTCGTCGGTCGTGTCGCTGTCCTCGGTCTCGGCGGTCTCGGTCGCGAGGTCGTCGCCAGCGTCGTCGTCGTTCGACTTGCCGGTGAAGCAGCCGAGCGCTCCGAGCAGGGCGAGGGATACGGGGGCTAGAGCGAGGATGCGTGCGTGAGGCATGGCGATCTACGTGCAGTCCAGGGGCCGTCAGTGTACACGTTCCGCTCCTCGGAGAATCATGACACCGTTCGCGAGCAGCGAGCGCAGGTCTTGGCCGGGCCGAATCGGATCCCTGCCCGACGGATTGGGGGCCGCTTCCATCCACTAGCAATGGTTCATGGCGGCCAGGGGGCCTCGGCTTGGCCTGCTAGCCGGTCAGTGATCCTCTAGAACGCGGGCGAGCTCGTCCGGCTCGACGTTCTGGCGGTGGTCGACCAAGCGCAGATCGTACTGGCCTCCGTCGGCCTCGGCGATGACGATGCGTTGAATCGCTCCACCGACTGGATCGAGGGTCAAGGTCACGCTGCGAATCAGCGCACGCACGGCCGACTCTCGCAGCGGCATGATCGTCAGGCGGGGCAATTGTCCCCGCGGGGCCTCGGTCCGCGCGTCCGCGATCAAGGCCTGACCATCGCCGGGAACGAAGCACGCGAGCAGGTGATCGGCGAGCCAGCGCAGGGCCGGGGGCGTGACGCTGCCGGGCGGGACCAAGGGTCGGCGCGGGAGTGAGGGGTCGTTGGGGGTCAGCTCGAGCGCCTGGCGAGAGATCCGGGTGGTCGAGCCGGTCGCTCCGTCGTCGCGCATGATCAGCCGCTCGTCCTTGGCGACGAACGCGAGCTGCCCCGACGAGACCAGCTTGTCGAGCAAGAGCGAGGAGCTGCGCTCGGCGGTGTAGCGGGCGGTCAGGTTCTCGGTCTGGCGCGCGAAGCTGGACCACAGCTCGAGTCGGTTACTCAAGCGACGCTGCTGCGGGTCCACGGGCTCGGCGGGCGGGGCCGCGCGGCCGAGCCCCAGCACGAGCACGCCGCTGCTCGCAATCACGCCGGACAGCCAAAGCCGGCGCGAGCAGAGGCGGCGCGAGAGAGGGAGGTTTTCGCTCATGCGCTCGGCTCCCGCTTGGATGGAGGGTCGGTGGGTCGTCGACGATCGAGCCTGTCGAGCAGGCTGGCCAGCCCCGGCGCGGCGAACAGCCCGAGCCCGCACGCGAGCGTGCTGCCGATCGCGACCACGAGCCCGAGCTCGCGCCAGAGCGGTTGGTTCGACAACAACAAGGCGATCCCCGCGACCACCTGGCAGAGCCCGGCCAAGAGCAGACCGCGAGCGACCAGCGGACGCTCGAGCATCACCGCGCGACACGAGCGTCCTCCCGCGACACCCGCAGCGGCGCCGCTGAGCAAGAGCACCGGGATCGCGTGCGGACCGATCGGCTGTCCGAGCAGGTACATGCCCACCAGCACGCCGCACTCGCTGGCCAGCGCGACCAGCCCGACCGCGAGCGCGACCGCGAGTCGGCGGGTCCCGATCCAGACCCAAAAGGCCGTCAGCCACAGCCCCGCGAGCACGACCATGCCGAGGCGATCGTCGAACTCGTGGCGATCCTGGAGGCCAGCGATCGCCGGGCCGCGCAGCTGCGGCATGCCCTCGCGCTCGAGCTGATCGATCGTCGAAGATGGCACGTGGTCGACAGCGCGCAGCTCGATCCGCGAGCGCAGCGCGACATCTTTTCCTTCGCCCGCGAGGTAGCGATCGATCCACGGTCCGAGCGGTCCGTCAATCGCCGCCTGGGCGCTCGGGAGATCGTCGAGGTCTGCGGCTCCGCGCACGAACTCGGCGAACGCCTCGGCGCGCAGGCCCTGATCCGCGAGCATGTCGTGCAGCGCGGTCATTCGCTCGTCGAGCTCGAGCTTGGCCAGCGAGGCGCGGCGGCGATCCAGCTCTTGCTGCGGGAGCACGAAGCTCCCTGGCGAGTCGACCCGCCTCGCCGCGCTCGGGACTAGCTCGGCGAGCACGAGCACGTCGCTCGCGGCCGCGTCGAGGGCCGCGGCGGCCGGGCTCGGCAGCGGGCTGTTGGCCGGCGCGGGCGAGCGCGCCTCGACGATCAGCGCGGGATCGAAGAAGTGCTCGACCAGCTCGCGCTCGCGCTCGGCCAGCGGACCTAGCTCGAGCGGGAGGAGGTGGCCGGCTCGGTGGCGCAGCTGGGTGCCCGCGAACGCTCCGCTCGCGGTCAGGCCCACGCAGATCAGCACGGCGAGGATCGGCATCGCGCTCAGGCGAAAGCCTGGCCGCTGCCACTCGAGATCCTCGCCGAGCAGGCGCAGCATCGCTGGCAGCACCACCCGCATGATCAGCGCGAGGCCGAGGTAGGCGAGCGCCCAGATCACCGCCCAGCGCTGCCAGGCCGGGTAGGGGGCGACCAGCAGCGGGAGCAAGGCGCTGGCCATGACCAGCGTCGAAGCCCAGCCACGGATGCCGATCCGCTGGAGTCGCAGGGCCGCGTCACAGCCGAACCCGAGCAAGAGCACCACCAGCGCGAAGCCAGCGATCTCGAAGCCCCCGGTCGCCCACGCGAGCAGCAGCCACGCGCTCGCGAGGCAGACGACGATCGCCAGCACTGGGATCAGCCTGCGCAGGACCAGCGCGAGCAGCAGCACGAGGCCGGCCAAGCAGGTGATGATCGTCGTCATCCAACTGCCCGCGAGCAGGTCCCCTGCGGCCGCGGCCCGCCGCTCGGGGCCGAGCAGCTCGAACTCGACGGGGCGGCCGTCGAGCGCCTGCGCGATCGAGCCGTGCAGCGCCTTCGTGGAGCGGTCCGAGCGGAGCTGGATCAGCAAGAGCTGTCCGTTCGCGCTGACGAGATCGCCGCTCGGGGTCACCTGAGCCCCACCGTCGAGCGGCGTATCCACGTGGCCGAGCTGGCCAGCGTCGCGACGGGTCAGCTCGGCCACGTGGAGGGGATCGCGGCGGGGCTGCTCGGGCGAGACCCCAAACAGCGGGCTGGTCATGCGCGCCTCGAGCCCTCGGATCTCGGCCAGCATTGACGCGTCGCTCAACCGCTCGGCGAGCGCCGGGTGAGCCTCGAGCGGCAGCAAGAAGAGCGCATGGGCGTCGAGCCAGCGGGTGATCTCCGTCCGTGGCGGGGCGAGGGGGACTCGCTCGGGACCCAGCGCCTCTTCGATTGCGAAGCCGGCGTCGAGCAGGATCGAGCGCGGATCCAGCTCGGCCGACTCTCCAGGGGTGACGTCGGATGGAGCCTCGCCGGTCTGTGGATCGACCTCGGTCAGCCGGGCCTCGTCCACGCGGACCAACACCCAAGGCTCACCGGTGACGCTGCGATGCTCGGCCGGGACCAGCGCCTCGAGCTCGAGCGGCGCCAACATGCCCCCTCGCAGCACCTGCAGCAGGGCGACCAGCGTCAGCACCAGCCAAGCGACCACCACGACCACCAGGGTCGGCGTTCGAGCTTCGCCGGATGACACGTCCGCCTGGCGAGCACGCGGCCTCGTCTGGGCTGGCTCGTGCGGGGCTGGTTCGTGCAGCTCGGGGTCCTGAGCGGGGTCGCTCACTCGCGGCGACCTTATCAGGCCGAGCGATCGAGCGCCCTCACGGACGCGAAGCGGGCTCGTCGACGGATCCGTGCAAGCCCTCGCGGCGCGGGCCGACAAGGGCATCGGAGCCACCATATGACCCTCGAAGCAGCTTTTCCCGCCCGCTGTGCCTCTGATCCCGTCCAGCTCGCGTCAGCACCGACCGTCCTCCCGGACTCGGCGAGCCCCTTGTCAGCCGCCTGGCCATTCGCGCTCGGCGAACCAACCCGCGAGCCCGAGGGTCCGGACGCGATCTCCGACTCGTTGGATGCCGAGCTCGATCCCGGGTCGCTGCTATCGCCAACATGCATGCACCTCGCCGCGATCACGATGGCGACCGAATGGTCAGTCCCGCTGCAGCTCAGGTTGACTCCGGCCGAACCGATCGAGGAGGACGAGCTCTGCGACCGCGGACTCGACGCCGACCCCCTCACCATGCACATGTCCGCGTATCAACCCCGCGGCCATGCACTGTTCATCGGTCCAGTGGTTCGTGAGAATCCGGCCAGCGTGGACGCCATCAGCCCAAATTTCGGTCGCCACATCCGAAGCCTGCGGCTGGCCCGGGGGATGACCCAGGACATGCTCGCCGATCGCAGCGCCCTCTCGGCGGACACCATCCGTCGATTGGAGCACGGCAACTTCTCGCCCAGCCTCGAGACGGTCCGCAAGCTCTGCAACGGGCTCGACTTGAAGATGAGCACGCTGTTCGAGAGCTACGAGTTGGGCGGTCGCAACGAGGTGCGCGAGCTCGTCGACCTGCTCTCCACCCGCTCTCCCCGGGAGCTGGTGATGGCCAATCGGGTGCTCCGCTCGTTCTTCCTCGAGCTCGACGTGTTGGTGCACGGCTTCGACCCGCTCGAGACCTTCGAGCACGAGCCGGACGCCCGCCAGTGATCATCAACCGAAGCGCGCGGGATCGACGACGCAGCGGGAGACCTCCAAAGGGGGCCTCCCGCTCGGTCCATGGATGGGGGAGCGATGCGCGAGCTCGGGCACTCAAGCCGCCTGAGCGTCGGATTGCGGGCCCGCGTCATTGGCCGCAGGCGGACGCTCGGGGCTCGGCGGCTTTTGAAAGCTGCGAGACCGAAGCGCTCGAAGCAGAGCGGCCAGCGGACGCTCGGGCAAGCTCGCGAAGTACTCGATCGTCGTGTAGAGGCTGCCGAACACCTCCGCGATCTCGGCAAAGTGCGGGTTGCTCTCGACGTTCTCGCGCAGCAAGGGCCGGCAGTGTGTCGGGTCGGCCCGGAACTCGCGGACGTGCTGGAGCAGGCGCCGGTGATAGTCGGGATCCTCGATGATCGCTCCGATCGACTCGGCGCGCGGGTGAGTCCCGTCGATCATCTGCTCGACCTGCCGCTCGAGCTGGTCGAGCCCGTCCTCGTGAGCGGACAAGAGCTGCAGGTCGTAGATCGGGTCGGCGTGGGTCACCTGCATGAGGTGGCCGATGATGGCGTCCCGATGCGACATGAACCCGGTCGGATCCATCATCGACGCCGGATCGTCGAGGAAGCGAAGCAGGGCATGAAACGCGAAGGTGATGTCCTTGCTCCGGTAGTAGTCCGCTGCACAAGGCACGATGAAGTGCCTGAACATGTCGAGCGAACCGAAGATCATCTGGGTCCGATTCGGGATTCGCTCGACGTAGCCAAGCTCTTGCAACCTTTGCAGGCGGCCTTCGATGCGGCGGGGGAAGGCGTAGTTGGCAAGCGCGTAGCCCGCCCGCTCCACCTTGCCTCGGAGCGCCTTCCGGTCTCCGATCGTCCGTCGGATCAAGGTCCACTTGCGCTCTCGGAATCGCGCGAGTACCTCTTCCATGGTGTGCAAGTCTTAGCGCGGTGCCGTGAGGAAGGCCAGCGAATCCTGTTCGCAGAAATCCGAGAGCGTGACTCGGATTGCCTAGGGATAATCGAGCGAACATCATTCGCAGTGCACGTAGCGGGCTTTTCTCGAATGTGGCGCTAATGACGCGTGTGCTTGTGAACATCAGTTGAAGCATACTCACATACGGATCTGGTGGCCGATGGCATAGCCGCCTTTTGCGCCCACGATGGCCCCGCGACTTTTCACTGCTTTGAGTGGATGATTTCGAGATGCAGAAACTGAAGTCCACAACACTCATTCTAGGCAGGCATCGATGTGCATGGACTTTCGCGCCTGGCTAGGCATTTCTCTGCACTCTCAGCGCAAGCCCTTGCACGACAGCTCTCGTGAACGTCAATCGCGCTTCGGTGCGAGCCGCCCTGATCCGATACCGTCTCGGCGATGGAAGAGCCTCGCTTGACCCGAGCTCGCCGAGCGCTCGAGGGATTGTCGATCGGTGACGCCTTCGGAGAGCGCTTCTTCGCATCACCGCTAGCCATCCACCATTGGCTCGAGCGCCGGACGATCGACGAGCCCGGCCCCTGGCGGTGGACCGACGACACCGCGATGGCGCTCGCCTTGGTCGACACGCTCGAGCGCTTCGACGAGCTCGACTCGGCAGACGAGCTCGATCTCGATCACTTTGTCGAGCGTCTGCACGAGCGCTACCGCAAGGAGCCCTGGCGCGGCTACGCGTATGGAGCTCACCACCTGTTCGAGCAGATCGAGCAGGGTATGTCCTGGCAGATTGTCGCGGCCTCGCTCTTCGGAGGCCAAGGCTCGTTTGGCAACGGCGGCGCGATGCGGGTCGCTCCGCTCGGGGCGTACTTCGCCGATGATCTCGAGCGGGTCGTCGTCGAGGCCCGGCGCTCGGCCTCGGTCACCCACGCGCACCCGGAGGGGCAAGCCGGCAGCGTCGCTATCGCCATCGCGGCAGCAGTCGCTTGGCAGACCCGCGAGGCGAGCGAAGGGCAGGCCCGCGAGCGGCTGTGGGTCGAGGTGCTGGCGCGCACGCCTGCGGGCGAGACCCGAGCGGGCATCGAGCGAGCGCACGCGCTCGGCCCCGACACCCCGATCACCGCCGTGGTCGATCGGCTCGGCAACGGCTCGAAGGTCAGCAGCCAAGACACCGTGCCGCTCTGTCTATGGGCGATCGGCAAGCACCTGCGGGACTACGAGCTGGCGCTATGGACGACCGTCGGCGCCCTCGGTGACCGCGACACTACCTGTGCGATCGTCGGTGGTGTCGTGGCCCTCGCCAGCGACGAGCCCTCGATCCCCGCGCACTGGCGGGCACGTCGCGAGCCACTCGGCTGAGTGCACGACGGGCCCAGACGGACGGTTGCGAACCCGAACCCAAACCCAAACAACCAAGGGCGCCAAGCGGGTCCCAAAGCGACCTCGCGGCTGCTTTAGCGGCCGTGCGTGGCTAAGTGCACGACGGCTGCGGGGGGCTAGAAATGCCCCCACTGGGGCCCAGACGGATGGCAGTGAC
>CBFGLP010000043.1:0-5592 GCA_965649595.1 uncultured Myxococcales bacterium
CGCCCCCTGCCCGCCCCTGACGGGGCGTTGGTTCGAGCCGGGTGGGGACCGTAGACAGTTGCTGCCGGCAAAGCCGTGCCGGGTCCGCCGCCCCCTGCCCGCCACCTTTCAGGGGCGTTGGTTCGTGCCTTGGACCGAGAATTGATTCGTCCGGACGCAACCGAGCACAGAGATTCCTAGTCTCGAGGGGACCCGTAACGGCTTTGCCGCGCTCGGCTACACTCTCCCGAGCGCGCTCGAACCAACGCCCCGTAGCGGGGCGGGCAGGGGGTGAGGGCCCCGTCACGGCTTTGCCGGGACGGGAGAGGGACCGGCCACGGTCCCTCTATCAAGACTAGGAATAGAGCGTCCGACGGATCTCTGCGACCGAGAGCTCGACCGCGTCCGGGCCGATGTCGAAGCTCCGTAGCACCCGACGACCCAGCTCCAGCGCCAGCTCCATCTCGCCGACGATCGCCTCATCCACACCTTGGTCCTGCAAGAAGATGCGGTCCTCGTAGCTGTGGGTCCTGGCCAGCACGGTCACCGCCTTGCTCACCTCGCGCGCGTGCTCGAGCGCTCGGCGAACGGCCATCCGTTCGGGGATGCACAGGACGACAGCGTGCGCCGTGCGGATGAACGCGCGGTCGAGCACGGCTGGCAGCCCCGCATCTCCGAACAGCGCGTTGACTCCCCGCGCGCGCAGGGCTTCGACCATGTGCAGGTCGTCCTCGATCACGACATAGGGCTTTTGGTGCTGCTGAAGGAGCGCGCAGACGAGGCTCCCCACGCGCCCGTGACCGCACACTATCGCGTGGCCCTCGAGGGCCGGAGCTGTCAGCGAGTGCGTGTCCGAGGGCGGAGCCGGGCGGCGCCGCTGCAGCCGCCGGAGCAGCGCAGGGGCCAGATTGTTCACGCTCGGAGCGACCAATATGCTGATGATCGACGCGCTCAGCACGACATTGAAGACCGAGCTGGTCAGCGTGCCCGACTCGAGGCCGATCCGCGCGAGCAAGAACGAGAACTCGGCCGATTGGGCCAAAGCCACGCCGAGCAGCACCGAGAGCCGCGTCGAGCACCCCAGCCCGCGCGCCAACAGGCTCGTGACCGCGCCCTTGACCACGATGATCAGCACGACGACCAAGAGCACGAGCGTCCAAGAGTGGAGCAGGAACGCCGGATCCAGCAGCATTCCGATCGAGACGAAGAAGATGCCGGAGAAGATGTCGCGCAAGGGGATCGTGTCGGCCAAGATCCGATGCGCCAGGTTCGTCTCGCCAACGACGATCCCTGCCAAGAACGCCCCGAGCGCCAGCGAGACCCCCAACATGGCGGCGCCGCTAGCCATCGCGAGCGCGACCGTGGTGACCGCGAGCGCGAAGAATTCACGGTTGTGGAGCTCGCTCGCGTGGCGAAGCAGCCGCGGCAGCCCCCAAAACGACAGCGGCACGAGCACGAAGAAGAACACCGCGGCCTTGCCGAGCAACAACCCCACGTCTGTTGCGCTCGGAGAGACGAACGCGAGCACGGCGATGAGCACCACGGTCGAAAAGTCTTGCACCGAGGACCACGCGAGCCCGAGCTGCGCGTGACGGCTATCGAGATCACCGCGGTCGGAGAGGACCTTGCCGAGCACGGTGCTCGACGAGTTGGAGATCACCGCACCAAAGACATATGACTCGACGTGGGTCCAGCCGAGCGCGCGCCCGACCAAGTACCCAATCCCGATCATCGTGACGACCTGAAGCAGGGCTCCGAGGATCGCTACCCGGCTAGCCCGGATCAGCTGTCCTAGCGAGGACTGAGCGCCGATCACGAACAACAGGAAAATGATGCCGATCCCGGCCAGCTCGGCGATGGCCTCGGGGTTCCCAATGATGCCAGGGGTGAAAGGGCCAATCGCGACACCCGCGACGATATAGCCGGCAATGAGCGGCTGACGAAGACGGAGCGCGACGAAGGCCCCGACCAGCCCGGCGCCCAACGCGGTGAGGAGATGAACGAGTAACTCTCCGTGCTCCATCAGCCCACCTCGCGAGAATGTCTCGACGAGGTGGTACCATCTACAAACTTATCTGCACTCGATGGGGCACGAGGCCAGCAACAATCAACCCCGACCTCGACCGACGTCGCGCTCGGGAAGTGTCCCGATCAGGGCACTGTCCGAGGCGCGCGAGCCCTCCGCGCCACGAACCTTTTTTCCCCGCAGCCCTTCGTTACTCGAGCGCTCCCACGCGCGAGCGCGGAAACTCGAGCGACGCCAAGCCCGGGACCCGCGGACGACGAGCGCCGTCCAAGACCTGCTGGGCCGCCATCGGGCGGGCCAGCGCGGGGATCAGCTCCGAGAGGTCAATGACCTTGTTGGTCGCCTGCGCGTGCTTGCTGGGCTTAGTCAGCCCGTCCGGGCTGAAGGGCTTAGTCAGCCCGTCCGGGCCGATCGGCTTGGAGAGCTCGGCGATTCGCTGCAAGGCCAGCGGGAGCAGCTCTGCGCCGACACGCTCGAGCGTCTCGAGCGTGGGGATGAACCCCGCCGCCAGCGAGACCGAGCGCGCGTCGTGGATGGTGCCGCGGACCAGCGCGTTGGCCATTGCGAGCACGCGAGGCTGCGTGTCGGCGGGGACCTCGGCCTCGGCGGCCGATGCTTCGGTCTGGTTCGGAGTCGTCGCAGGACCGCGGACGGACGCGACCGTCTTCATGGGTCCCGCGAGCCCCCTGTCCGACCCTCCGCCAACTCGCGGGACCGTGCAATTGCTAGCGAGCCCGCGCGTGCGCGACTCGCTGGTGTCGACCCGGTGCGGGTGTTGGACCGACCATATCCTCGTCATGCATTGCTGACGAAAGAAGCTGCGGGCCTGCTGCTCGTCGCGGCAGCGGGCGAACATGAAGTCGATCGAGACATTGGGGACATTTCCCTGCCAGCTCGGCGAAGCGCTGGTCTTGCCCGACTCGATATATACGAACCATTGCCCGCGGGCAGTGACGATGCCGGCGTGAAAGTAGGTCGAGTCGTTGCGCTCGTCGATCAGATCGACGATTCCGACATCTCCGCCAAAGTCCCCGCGGTCGCTGGCGAATCGACCATGATAGTGGAACTCACTGGGCTGGAAACCGGCGGGAATAGTCTTGCGTGCCAACTTGACGACCATGGAAGAGCTCGAATGCGGGATGGGAGGTGAGGTGAGGTGAGGAGGTTCGAGCGTCGGTGCGAGTGGCTCGCCCGACGCATGACCACAATGACAGGCCCAGGCCGGACGGTCAGCCACGGGGGGGTCACCGATGGATCACGGCCGCGCGCCTCGTCACCGTTCGTCACCAACCCGCAGAATGGGCCCGGATGGGCCATCCGCGGGGTCGGGTCGGGTGATCGGTGACAATCGGTGACGCTCGGTCTGGAGCGAACCGACGACGCTAGTTGCTCACCCGCAGGCGCTCCCAGCCGAGCCCCTTCGCCTGGTTGCGCACCGCGACGAGCTCGTTGGTCGAGCCGATGAAGCCGGCCGCTCGTGCACGTTGGCTCGCGGCGATCTGCTCGGCACGGATCCCGTCGGGCCCGTTGACGCGCAGCAGCGCGAGCGCGCTGTCGTCACCGCTCGGGATCTCGAGCACGAACAGCGCAGCGCCTCCGAGCGCCACGCCGCCACGGACCTGCTTGGCCCGGACCGTCTCGACCGCGCGGCTCCACGTCACCGTGCCCGCTCGATCGAAGCCGACCAGGAACACCTGATCGTGGTCCTGCACGAGCGCTCGCTTGGCCAGACCGATGCCGACCAGGCCCTGCTCGCCGCGGTCGACGAGAGCGAGCAGCGTGCGGTTGGGATCCACGCCCTCGAGCTCGTCGATCACGCTCGAATTGGGGCCCTGCTGCCCAGGCGTGAGCTTGGCCCGCCACGCGGCCCCCATGCGGGTGGCCTGGGTGCCGACCGCGAGGACCGTGGTGCCCTCCAGCCGAGCGAGAGCGCGGATCTGAATGTAGCCCTCGCCGGTGAGGCCGTTGGCGAACTGCTCACCGGAGGTTGCGAGCGACACGATCCAGGCAGCCGCGTCGACGTAGCCGCCCGCGAGCACTACCTCGTCGGAGCTAGCCGGCGGGAGCACGGCGAGCAGCTCGGAGTAGACCGGCTGATCGAGCGGGATATCGCGTGGTGTGGTCTGACCGGGATCGATCGCGCCGATCCACGCCCGCGACTCGAAGCCAACGCCGCTGCTGCCGACCAAGAGCACGGTGCCGCCGCCGTCGATCGTGCCCGCTCGGATCGCCCCGGGCTCTGCCAGGGTCGAGCTCGGCTCCCCCGCCGTGGGGACCCAAGCCGTGAACCGCCACGAGGGGACCGGACGCTGATCGGGTCGCCGTTGGGAGTGCGCCTGCCCGGCGAGCAAGAGCGAGCCCTCGCGCTCGAGCACGACGTGCGGGACCAGCTCGTCGCTGCCCTCGGGATAGGCGATCGTGCCCGTGGCGACCGACTCGAGCGTGCGCTCGGTCAGGGTCGGCGGCGCGGGCACGTCCTTGGCGGTCAGGTCCGGCCGCAGGATGTTGCGCTGTGGCGGCTCGGCTTGCTTCTCGGGCTCGCTCTGCTTCTCAGGCTCGCTCTTCTTCTCGGGCTCGCTCTGCTTCTCGGTCTTGTCCTGCGCCGACTCCTTCGACGCCGGCGGCGTGCAGGCGAGCGCGAGCAGAGCGAGCGTGAGCGGCAGGGTGCGAGGCAGGCCCGTCATGGGCGAACGCTAAACAATCAGACCACGCTACGACAAGCGAGCCAGCAACGCGTCGGCCAGCACCGCGCCAGCCTCGGGTCGATGGCGCAGGAACAGCGAGGGCTCGACCAGCTCCAGCTCGTTGAGGACCAGCTCGCCGCCGTGGTCGCGCAGCAGATCGATCCGGGCGTAGAGCAGCGGGCGCTCGACCCCCAAGCGCTCGAGCACTCGATCGAGCGCCGCGAGCACCCCGCGACAGAGCTCTTGTCCCGCGCGATCGAGCTCGTAGGGCTCGTCGGTCGCTCCCCAGTCGTCCTGCACCCGGTAGTCACCGGGCACCGGGATCTTGCGCACGCCGTGGCTGAAGCGGCCATCGAAAAAGATCGCCGACAGCTCGCCCTCGCTCTCGACGCCGTCGAGGTAGGGCTGGAGCAGCATGTCCTCGTGGCGCTCGAGCAACATGTGATCGAGGTGGCGCTGGGCCGCGGCGAGCTGCTCGTGGTCGTCGGCACGAAAGCGGAAGGTCCCACGCGCGTTCGCGGCCAGCTGCGGCTTGAAGAAGCCACGCACGATCGCGTGCTCGGCCGCCAGGCTGGCGACGTTGGCCCGCACACCCCCTGGTAACCACACGCTCGGAGCCAATCGAACGCCGAGCTGCTCGAGCTCGGCCAGGTAGCGCTTGTGCGTGTTCCAGCGCAGCACCGCGAGCGGGTTGAGCAGCCTCGTGCACGCGGCCACGCGCTCGGCCCAAGCCAGGTATGCGTCGCACTGCTCTTGATAATCCCAGGTCGTGCGGACCAGCACCGCGTCGAAGCGCGACCAGTCGACCCCGGGATCCGTCCACGCCGGCTGCTCGAGCTCGACCTCGCGCTCGCGCAGGGCCGCGTGCAAGAAACGGTCGTCGATCTCCCAGCTCGGCAGGTT
>CBFGLP010000044.1:0-3827 GCA_965649595.1 uncultured Myxococcales bacterium
TGCGCCAACTACATCGACAACGTCAAGGCCTACACGCAGCGCGAGAAGGTCAAGAACCAGTACACCGGCCAGGACGAAGAGCCGGATGAGCGGCTGATGCGGTCGATCGAGACCAAGATCGACATCTCCGAGAGCCGCAAGGACGACTTCAGGCGCGAGATCATGCACTACATCGGCGCGCTCGCGGTCGAGGGCAAGCAGTTCGACTTTCGCACCAACGAGCGCTTGTACAAGGCGCTCGAGCTGAAGCTGTTCGAGGATCAAAAGGACAGCATCAAGCTGACCTCGCTGATCTCCAACGTGGTCGACAAGGACTCGCAGGAGAAGATCGAGGTCGTGAAGCAGCGGCTGATCCGGGACTACGGGTATGACGCGGCTTCGGCTTCGGACGTGCTCACGTATGTGGCGAGCATCTTTGCGCGCGGGGAAATGAAGGGCGGCTGAGCGTAGGCGCTCGGTCTCGAGGAGAGCCCCGACCAGGTTGCTGGTCGGGGCTCTGTCATTAGGTGCAGGCAAACAGTCGGAATGTAGGTGTGCCGTACGCGTTTACATCCATCGGGTGGGGCGAGGCCCTAATTTGGGTGCAGGCCAACGCATGGGGAGGGCCTTTCCCCCCGGTGCATTGCCCCCGCTCTGCGATCCAAGTCTCCCAATCGAGGATATCGCGCCACTCACGGGTGTGAACGCGTACGGTGTGCCAATCCAATGAGCAAACGCGAAGGGCTCACACGGGAAGTTGAGCGCATCACGTGAATGTCCATGTCACGCCAGCGACCTCCCGGACGATTCAGCAAGAACTACGGACGTTCGCCCATTCACATCCGCGGCCGTCGCTCGTAGCTTGAACGCCGAGGTCGATATGAAAGTATTCATCACGGGTGGAACAGGATTCATCGGTACGGCAGTCGTTCAGGAACTTCTGAACGCAGGACACGAAGTGCTGGGACTGGCGCGCTCGGAGTCGTCGGCCGACGCACTGCGAGCGGCCGGCGTCAGCGTTCATCGCGGTAGTCTGGAAGATCGGGCAAGCCTAGAAGCGGGAGCCAGCGCCTGCGACGGCGTCGTGCACACCGGGTTCGTGCACGATTTCTCGCGCTACAAGGAGATGTGCGAGCTCGACCGCGGCGTCATCGAGACGCTCGGCTCGGCGCTCGGTGGCTCGGACAAGCCGCTCATCGTGACCTCGGGGGCGCTCACCACCCCCGGTCGGCGAGCTACGGAGAAGGATCACCACGAGGCGAACGCATCCCAGACAATGCCGCGGGCAGCTTCCGAGGAGGCGGCCGACGCGTTGGTGAAGCGAGGGGTTCGTGTCGGGGTGGTTCGTCCGTCGCCGTCGGTGCATGGGCAAGGCGACCACGGCCTGATCCCGATGTTGATCCAGACCGCGAAGAAAAACGGCGCGTCGGCGTACATCGGTGACGGCACCAATCGGTGGTCAGCGGTCCACCGACTCGACGCGGCTCGGGTCTTCGCACGCGCCCTGGAGCGCACCAGTCCGGGCGCCCGCTTCCACGCCGTAGGCGAGCCCGAGATCTCCTTCCGAAGCATCGCCGCCGCCATCGGGGAGCTACTTCGACTTCCGGTGATCAGTGTGGCGCCCGAGGATGCCGAGTCGCACTTTGGGTGGCTGGCGTGGGTGGTGGCGCTCGACTGCCCGACCTGCAGCGCGATCACCCGCGAAAGGCTCGACTGGGAGCCCTCGCACCCGACACTGCTGGACGATCTAGCAAGTGGCGCCTACATTCAATAGGTGCCCCGGATGGGAGGACACAATGCCGACAAGCTCCTTGCGGCTGCGATCCGAGCAGTCGCGGTCGGCGACGGCCCATCCGCGGGGCCCGTGCCCGGCAGTTCGTGCGTGAGGTACTCGTCCACCAGCCAGTTCCAGAACCAGCTCTGGCGAGCCTCTCTGGCCATCGTGGCGCAGGGAACCAAGGAACTCGTTTTGGGGCGGACCACGTACGCGCTCTCCCCTGGGCACTACACATTGACGCCGCTCTCGCTGCCGTTGATTAGCCGGGTCGCAAGGGCAACCGCCCACGCCCCCTTCTTGTGCCTACTCATCCGCATCGATCCGATGATGTTGAGTCGCGTGGTCGCTGACATGGACGACCGACCCGAGGCCTCGGATGGTCTGCACCGCGGGGTGTTCGTCGGAGAGGTCTGCGAGCACATGCGCGATGCTGCCGTGCGGCTCACCGCGCTGTTCGAGTCGAGCGAGGCCGGGACCGTGCTCGGCCCGGGGTACGTGCGAGAGCTGCTCTTCTACGTCCTGCGGGGCCCGAACGGTTCGGCGCTCCGACAATTTGTGCACGCGAACAGCGAGGCCCAACGGATCTCGCAGGCCGTGCATCGGATCGAGTCCGACCTGACGACGCAGCTCGACATTGCAGCCATGGCGGCCGCCGCCGGAGTCAGCCGGACCGTCTTCTTCGAGCAGTTCAAGCGGGTCACCTCGCTGAGCCCCGTGCAGTACCAAAAGCGCCAGAGGCTCCTGGAAGCTCAGCGACTGATGGTGGAGGAGCGCACCACGGCCGAGGATGCCGCCTACCGTGTCGGCTACCAGAGCCCGTCTCAGTTCAGTCGAGAGTACGCGCGCATGTTCGGCGAGCCGCCGCTCAGGCACGCGACGCGCCTCCGGGACTCGCGGGCGCCTCTCTCGAACGACACTGCCTCGTAGGCGTGCCGGCGGAGCAGACGAATGCCTTTGACCAGACTGGGTGACAGAACCCGGCTAGAGCGGAGCGCGCTGTGGAGAGCAACAGGATGCTTGCCAAAATCAAATCCTCAGCGCCTTCCGATTCCTGATTTTATCGATTGTCTCGAGGTTGCCGTGCGCTCATTCAGCCGCCGAGCGCTGCTGCCCCACGTTCCCCCGCACCGCCTCGATCGCCCACCAAACCGCCTCCGGCGTCGCCGGACACCCGAGCTCGACCCGATCCACCGGCGCGTCCGCAAACGCAGCCACCGCAGCCCGCAGCGCCTCGCGGACCGAGATCGCGAGCATGAGCGGCGGCTCCCCCACCGCCTTGCTGCCGCGCACGACGAGCGGCTCCTCGGCCCGCGGGAGCAGCTCGACATGAAACTCGTCCGGGCACTCGCCGATGCCCGGGAGCTTATATGTAGACGCTCCCCGGGTCGCGAGCTTCCCGTGGCTGTCCCAAATCACCTGCTCACAGGTCAGCCAGCCGAGCCCTTGTATAAAGCCGCCTTCGATCTGGCCGCGGTCGATCTGCGGAGATATCGAATTCCCGACGTCGTGGAGAATGTCGACCCGGAGCAGCCGATATTGCCCGGTGAACCCGTCGACCTCGACCTCGCTGACCGCGGCCCCGTAGGCAAAATAATGGAAGGGCTTTCCGCGCCCGGCCTGCTCGTCGTAATGAATCGCCGGCGTGCGATAGTAGCCACTCGCAAATAGTGGGATGCGCTCGAGGTATGCCTTTTCGACCACCTCGACGAAGGTCTTTCCGCCGCTCGGATCCCAAAATGGATGCACGCGCCCGTCGGAGAAGCGCAGATCGTCCGGCGGAACGGCGAGCATCCGACCCGCGACGTCGGCGAGCCGCTCGCGCAGCTCCTTGCAGGCGGCCTCGACGGCGGCGCCGTTGAGGTCCGAGCCGCTCGACGCCGCGGTCGCCGAGGTGTTCGGGACCTTGTCCGTGCGGGTCGGCATCAGCCGAACCGTGGCGAGCGGCAGGCCGAGCGCGTCGGCGGCGATCTGCTGGATCTTGGTGTGCAGCCCCTGGCCCATCTCGGTGCCGCCGTGGTTCACCTGCACCGAGCCATCGCGATAGACCAGCACCAGCGCGCCGGCCTGATTT
>CBFGLP010000045.1:0-14487 GCA_965649595.1 uncultured Myxococcales bacterium
CGCCCCGAGCTCGCGTTGGAACTTGGCGATCGTCGTGTCGTCGAGGTTGCGCTTCCAGTTGAAGCTCGGCGAGTAGTTGTAGGCGAGCAGCTTGCCGGGGTAGCGGGCGTGGATCGCCTCGGCGAAGCGGCGGGCCTCACCGATGTCGGGGGTCGAGGTCTCGCACCACACGAGATCGGCGTAGGGGGCATAGGCGACGCCGCGAGCGATCGCCTGCTCGATGCCGGAGCGGACCCGGAAGAAGCCGTCGGGCGTGCGCTCGCCGGTCAAGAACTCGTGGTCGCGCTCGTCGATGTCCGAGGTCAGCAGGTTGGCCCCGTTTGCGTCGGTCCGGGCGACCAGCAGGGTCGGGACGTTGCAGACGTCGGCGGCGAGGCGAGCGGCGACCAGCGTGCGGATGAACTGGCTGGTCGGGACCAGCACCTTGCCACCGAGGTGGCCGCACTTCTTCTCGCTGGCGAGCTGGTCTTCGAAGTGCACGCCCGCGGCGCCGGCCTCGATCATGTTCTTCATCAGCTCGAAGGCGTTGAGCGGACCGCCAAAGCCAGCCTCGGCGTCGGCCATGATCGGCGCGAGCCAGTAGCGGCCGGCCTCACTGTTCTCGGACCGCTCGATTTGATCCGCACGCAGCAGGGCGGCGTTGATCCGCTTGACCACCGCCGGCACCGAGTTGGCCGGATAGAGGCTCTGGTCGGGGTACATCTGCCCGGCGAGGTTGGCATCGGCGGCGACCTGCCAGCCGCTCAAATAGATCGCCTCGAGGCCAGCGCGGACTTGTTGGACAGCTTGGTTGCCGGTCAGGGCCCCGAGCGCTGCCACGTAGTCGCGCTCGTGCAGCAGCTTCCACAGCCGCTCGGCGCCGAGTCGAGCCAAGGTGTGTTCGACCACGATCGAGGGTCGCAGCGCGTCGACGTCGGCGGGGCTGTAGGGTCGCTCGACGCCGGCCCAGCGAGCTTCGGAGTAGGGCAGGACATGGGTGCGGATCTTGTCGTTCATGGTCGTTGCTTTCGTGGCTGGGGCTGGAGTGGAGCGATGACGAGTCCTGCCGGTCCTGCGTTGAGGGCAGGACGCGGTGCCTCGCGGTGACGAGCGGGAGCCCCGAAGGGCCTCCATCAAGACAGATGGGGATAGGCGTGCGAGGTCAGGAAGTCGGCGAGCTGATCGGCGTAGACCAGCTCTTCGAACAGCCGCCGCGCGAGGGTGAAGCGACCGGATCCATAGCGGGCGTCGCCGAGCTCGGCGCGGACGCGCTCGAGCTCTTCGTCGGTCAGTCGACGGACGAGCGCTGCGTCGATCGATCGGCCGTCGTCGAGCGTGGCGCCGTGGTGGATCCACTGCCACAGCTGGGCACGGGAGATCTCGGCCGTGGCAGCGTCTTCCATCAGCCAGTCGATCGGCACGCAGCCGTTACCGCCCAGCCACGCCTCGAGGTAGAGGATGCCGACGCGGACGTTGGTGCGGACTCCCAGCTCGGTGCGCGTGCCCGTGGGCGGCTGCACCAGATCGCTCGCGCTGACCTGCACGTCCTCGCGCAGGCGATCGAGCTGGTTCGGCGCACTCGTCACTGCCTCGAAGGCCGCGCGAGCCGTGGCGATCAGACCCGGGTGTGCCACCCAGGTCCCGTCGTGGCCGTCCGTGGCCTCGCGGGACTTGTCCTCCGCGACCTTGGCGAGCGCTCGCTCGTTGGCCTGCGGATCGTCCTTGCGCGGGATCTGGGCTGCCATGCCGCCCATCGCATGGGCGCCGCGGCGGTGGCAGGTCTTGATTAGCAGCTGCGTGTAGGCCCGCATGAAGGGCTGGGTCATTCCGACCTGGCCGCGATCGGGCAGCACGAAGCTCTGGTCCGCGCGCAGGGTTTTGATCGTGGAGAAGATGTAGTCCCACCGTCCGCAGTTGAGCCCGCTCGAGTGCTCGCGCAACTCGTACAGGATCTCGTCCATCTCGAAGGCGGCGGGGAGCGTCTCGATCAGCACGGTGGCCCGGATCGTTCCGCGCGGGAGACCGAGAGCTTCTTGGGCCTCGATGAACACCTCGTTCCACAGGCGAGCCTCGAGGTGGCTCTGCAGCTTGGGCAGATAGAAATACGGACCACTGGCCCGCTCGAGCAGCTCGTGGGCGTTGTGGAAGAAGAACAGGCCGAAGTCGACCAACGAGGCCGCGGCCGGAGCATCGCCGAAGCGCAGATGCTGCTCGCGCAGGTGGAGGCCACGCGGGCGCACGATCAAGGTAGCGAGCTCGTCGCCCAGCGTATATCGCTTGCCGCGCTCGGGATCGGTCCACTCGAGCGTGCGGCGGACGGCCTGATAGAGCGCGAGCTGCCCACCGATCATGTTGGACCAGGTCGGGGAGCTCGCGTCCTCGAAGTCGGCCATGAAGGTGTCGGCGCCCGAGTTGAGCGCGTTGATCACCATCTTGGGATCGACGGGCCCGGTGATCTCCACGGTCCGCCGACGTAGATCGGCAGGCGCCTCGGCCACCCGCCATGTCCCCCGTCGGACCGCTTCGGTCTCAGGCAAGAAATCCGGCCGCTCGCCCGCGTCGTAGCGGCGCTGGACCTCGATCCGGCGCTCCAGGAGCGCTTCGATGCGAGGCTGGAAGCGGGCGCAGAGCCGGCCGACGAAGGCGAGGGCGTCCGGAGTCAGGATGATCTCGCTGCCCGAAGTACCTTCGAGGACCGCCAGCGCCGGAACCGCGACCGCTTTGCTCTGCACTTTTACAGGCTAGCGCACGGACCCACACGTCGACAATAAGCGAAGGGGTTTCAATGAGTTAGACGTGTAAAGGTGCGTGGACGTCGGCCTGTCAATCTGTGAAGTCTGTAAACGACGGGATAGGATTGGGCATGGTCGTCAGCACCTTCGCCAACCTGGGAGCCAAGGTTCGAGCCAAGCGACGCGCTCGCGGGCTGACGCAGGCCGAGCTCGCGCGGCGGCTCGGCATCTCGGCCAGCTACCTCAACTTGATCGAGCACAACCAGCGGCCGCTCACCGCTCCGGTGCTGATCAAGCTGGCGCAGGAGTTCCAGATGGAGCTCAGCGACTTCGCGGCCGACGACGAGCAGCAGCTCGCGGCGCACCTGATCGAGGCGTTCTCGGATCCGCTCTTCGAAGAGCACGGCTTGAACTCCGCGGACGTGCGCGAGCTGGCGACCAGCTCGCCCGCGATCGCGCGCGCGGTGCTGGCCTTGTACGAGCAGTACAAGCGCGACCGCGAGTCGCTCGCCGAACTGGCCGAGGAGAGCTACGCGCAGCAGGAGGTGTTGCCATCGAAGGCTACGGTCGGGACCGCGGGATTGCGGACCGACGTGCTGCCCTCGGAGGAGGCCAACGACTTCATCCAGCGGCACATGAATTACTTCGACGATCTCGAGCAAGCCGCCGAGGCGCTGTGGGTCGAGGCGAAGCTGGAGCGGGGGGCCCGATTCGCGGGCATGGCTCGGTGGTTGGAGCGGCAGGGGATCGGGGTCCAGATCGAGACCTCGGGGGGCGGAAAGATCGTCCGCCGTTATGATCGTGACTTACGGCGAATCAGCCTCTCGGAGGCGCTGCCGCCCTCGACCCGGAATTTTCAATTGGCCGCCCAAATCGCCTTGATCGCGCACCACGAGGTGCTCGAGCGGCTGACGGACGATGACGAGGGGCTGACCTCGGCGTCGAGCCGCACGCTCGCGCGCCTGGTCCTGGCCAATTATTTTGCTGGCGCCGTATTGATGCCTTACGAGCAGATCCTGCGATCTGCACAATCGCAGCGTTATGACGTCGAGTTATTGTCGAATCGCTTCGGGACCAGCTTCGAGCAGGTCTGCCACCGCTTGACCACGCTGCGGCGGCCCGGCAGCGAAGGCGTGCCCTTTCACATGCTGCGGGTCGACATCGCCGGGAACATCTCCAAGCGCTTCTCGGCCTCGGGGATTCGCTTTGCTCGGTTCTCGGGCGCGTGCCCGCGCTGGAACGTGTTTAGGGCGTTTCAGACGCCCGGGATGATCCGCGTGCAGGTGTCGAACATGCCGGACGGGGCGCGGTTCTTTTGTCTGGCCCGGACGGTCGCTCATGGGCGGGGAGGGTACAGCGCTCCGCGTGCGACGCTGGCGGTTGGGCTCGGGTGCCCGATCGGGTATGCGAATCAATTGGTGTATGCGGACGGGGTCGATCTCGACGATAATGAGGCGGCGATGGAGGTGGGGGTGACTTGTCGGCTTTGTGATCGCGAGGACTGCGAGCAGCGGGTGTTGCCCTCGCTGCGGCAGCCGCTGCACGTGCGCGAGGACGTGCGGGGGGTGTCGATGTACACGACGCCGGAGTCTTGAGGCCGAGCGCCGGGTTGGTGCAGACCCTGGGCTTCAAGCCTGCATTGGAAGCTCCGCGAGGAGCTCTTCGCCGTGTGCGACTCGACCGGCGAGGCCCACGAGGCGCTCGAGCAACTCGAGGTCTTGGCAGTCGACCAGCGCAGCCTTCACGGGCTCGGAGAGCTCGATGCCACGAGCGTGGAGCACGGTGAACAGCGCGCACACCATGCCGTCCCGGCGGCCCTCTTCACGGCCCTCTTCACGGCCCTTGGCTTCGCCGTCGCTCAGGCCGTGCAAGTAGAAGTAGCTTTTGCGCTCGATTTCTCCCATGTCGTACTGTTGCGGCATTTTGGCCATCACCTTTTTGGCGACTTTTGGATCGGCGATCATCAAGACCATTCGGATGAAGTCGATGTCGTCCGGATCGCCCCGCTCTTGTAGGGTCCTGACCACCTGCTCGACGAGCTTCAGTGGCGCGTCTTCACGGTAGACCAGCGCCTTCAACGCCGCAACGTGCGCGTTTGCGGGGTTCTTCCCCGCAAGCGTGCTGGGTCCCAGGACTCGGACGTTCTTCTCATGCCGTAGGCGCTCGTGGTTACGGATCTGCCGGCGGCACCACCTTTCCATGGCCTGACCGAGCGCCACGATGATGAAGGTTGGCTCGATCTTGAAGAAGTACGCGATGTTGACCACGTACACGATCCAGGAATCCGCCCGTGTCTCGTCCTTGCTCGCCTGCACGTCGATGAGCCAGAGCGCTAACCACTCGGGGATAGGGTCTTTGGCGGTGAGGACGGTGCGTTCGGGAGCGGAGGGCTTGGGAAGGACGAGAGCGCTCACCTCGGTCTCGGCGACTGGCTTTTCGTTCCGCTCCCGGACGAATAGGTCGGGGCGTAGCTGGCGGACCCCCTCGGCGGTGCCGATGTCGATGCGGAGCTCGGGGTGCTCGGGGTGAAGCAGATCTTCGTGTCCGGGTTGCGGGATGCCGAGCCAACTGCAGAGCTCCCGGAGCACCTCGGGATGTGTCTTCAACAAGCGAATGGCTTGCTCGTGAACGAACGAGGGCATGCGCCCAACCTGAATGGAGCGGTTGGGAAAGGCAAGCCGGGCGATGGCGAGCGAGAAAGGGGGGCGGGAGAAGAGCGGTAATATATTCTAGGATTGTGCGGGCGTATATGCCTGGTGAAGGGGGCGTGAGCACTGACGGACCGAGGGCAAGGTTACAGAGAAATCGGGGGCTGAGGTCTGGGCGGGCCGGGGTCAGAAACCCTGTATGGCGGGGCCCGACGGATCTGCATGTTTTGGCTACGGGGGGCGGTCGGAAAAAGTTGGTGTGAGTTCGATCAGCGGCGACGCGGTTTCGATTGGGATCATCCGGGTCTACGAGTCCGACGCCGAGTCCTGGGCGAGGCCGATCAGTCGGAGCAGCTCACCGAGCGGCCATAAACCATCTCCATGGCCACATCCGCGAGCACGAAGGCGTCCGCCATTCGCCGCTCGCTGTCGGGCGCCTGCAGGCTGACCGAGTCGCCGTGAAAGATGTGGACCTCCGTGCCCGGGATATTCAAGTAATGGAAGTATTCATGCGTGATCACCTTCGTTCGACAGAGGCTGTCCTTGTATTCATCGAAGAACGTTGGGCAGATCCGCATCGTGCTCTCGGCCGCCGCCATCGTGTCCTTGTCCTCGCATCGCCCCGTGGTGCTGAGCACGTGGGGCTTGAGCATCTGCTTGTTCTGGATGAACAAGATCGTCAGACCCCGCACGACGTCGAAGAACTTGGATGCGCTAGGATCGTGGAGCCAGTCGAGGCTGTCCGGATAGACGCGCATTTGCTTGCTGATGAGCCGGATGAGCCTGCCGGTCTCCGCATCGAGACCGGCGTTTGGCAGAGATGGGTTGTACTTCTTCAGCGCCGGATCGTCCGCCAGCAGGCGGTTCTGCAGATCGTTGAGCTTTCCGATGGCTACCTCCAAGGTGGCCCGCCGACTCAGCTCGGCTCGTGTCACCTCGGGGTGATAGTCGACCGGAGAGTTGCCGCTCTTTTTTGCCTCTTCGGAGGGCAGCAAATGTGGATTCGGGCTGAAGGAAAACAGGATGTTGCGGCCCGGAGAGAACATCGCGAAGCGGCCCTGCGGCGTCGCGATGTAGGCCGTGTAGGAGGTCGGATCGAGGACCTCTTTGCGGGTGGCGGCGTCGCTGCGAGTCTCTTGAATGTCGGCTTTGCCGAGCATCGACGAGGGCAGCCCGGACGGCACGCCGCGAAGGCCGGAGAAATCCTCCCCCTCGGCCGCGCTGGGGTTGTTCGATGAACGACCTCCGTGCGTGTGGTAATCGCCGACTATGCAGCTGCGCGCCTCGGCAGGCACCCTGTCGAGCGCCTCCCAGACGTTGATATGACCCTCGCCGCCCTCCATCGGCTCGGTGTGATAGTACTTGCCAGAGTGCTTGTAGATCAGGCCGCCAAGCTCGATACCCCAGATCTGACCCGGCCGATTCACGGATAGCACGGACTGGGGGTTAGCCAGCGTCAGGGCATGAAACGCCGCCTGCCAAGCTGTGTCGAATCCCCCCGTCGGCGGTGTTGCCGATGCGTTGGGCTCACAGGCGGCGCGCGATGGCGCGTCGGCGGGTGAGGCTTGCTCGGCGGCTGGGTCCGGTTGGCGTTGGATGCGTTCACCCGCGCTGCCTTGCTGCACGACGTGGGTCAGCTCGTGCGCGAGCAACTGGCGACCCGCGTAAGTGTGCGGTTGGTACTCGCCCGCGCCGAACACCACGTCTTTGCCGACGGTGAACGCCCGCGCCCGCAGCCCCGCAGCCGCCTCGACGGCGGCGGGTCCCGTGTGGAGCCGAACGGCCGAAAAGTCGCTCGCCATGCGGGGCTCGAACCAGGCGCGTAGGTCCGCCGGCAAGGGCCTGCCGCTGGAAGCCCGCACGCGCTCGACCGCCCCGCTCGCGTCGTGAGAGGCAGGTTGTTGGGCCTCGGCTCGGAGCTTCGGCTGTACGCGCTCTTTGTCCTCGAGCTCGCACGATGCACACTTACGCTGAAGGGTCGATCCGTGGATAGCTGAAAGCTCGGGCCTGGTCGGATCAGTCGTACGCATGATCCGATCGGCTATCTGGTCGGCCTCTCGCTCGAAGGGATCATTCGGTGAGCCGACGTGTAGCCGCGCCTGCACCACGGATCGCCCAGCGTCCGCAAGCGCAATCCCATAACGAGCCGGCGCCACCTTGACGCCGCGGCGCGCTTCAGGAGACGAGGATGGCTCTTTGGCGGTGTCGATAACAGAGGCTTTCATGGTTCGTTGCTCGCGGAGCCGACGGCCACGCTATAGGCCTCGCGGCAGGCATGCAATCGAAATTTGGCCGGCAATCGTGTCCATATCACCAGGGGGGCAGCATCGAGAGCGAGCCCATGAGCATGGTCGTCGAACCGCAGAATTTCAATTGGCCATTCGCATGGTGGGCCGTTCTGATCGCCTGCCCGATTCATCTGTTGGCGCGGTGCCGTCCACCGGATGAGTGCCAACGACCCAACGCCCGCGGCTGCCCCGACGCCGGTGTGGCTCCGAGCATCACGGCGTCGCGACTTGCAACGTGTCGTCCTGCGACGAGAAAGCTCGCTGGGGGCCCGCTTGTCGCCGCTCCGAAGTGGATGAATTACCAACGCGTCTCGCCAGCGGTCCCGACTGACGATTGGTCCGGAGCCGCTGGCAACTGCACAATCCACTGATCGATCGGAGATACGTACGATGTTCCGCAATCGCATGACTACTCGTGTTGCCCTGACCCTCGGTTTCGCCGTGTTCTCGTTCGCCTGCACAGACGAGACGAACGACGATGGCAACGCCGAAGAGGTCGGGGACACGGACGCGGGGGAGACGGAAGTAGGGGAGACGGAAGTAGGAGAGAGCGACTCGACGGACAGCGTGGGGACGGAGGACACCGACACGCAGGACTCCGACACGCAGGACTCCGCCACGGACGACACCAGCACGGACGACACCGGCCCGGGCGAGCTGCCCAGCGTCGAGGAGGCTTGCGCGGACAGCTGCGCAACGTTCGCGGACTGCGGCATCCCCCTGCCCACGTGCGAGCAGCTCTGCGTCGACGCGCACAGCCAGTTTGAGGGCGAGTGCTTGGAGGCGGAGCTGGCCTGGACCGTGTGCATGGCCGACCTGAGCTGCGAGGATCTGAATCAGGTGCTGCTGATCGTCCCCGGGACCCCCGGCACGCCCTGCGAGGAGGAGGGCCAAGCGCTCTGCTCGGTGGGCTGTGAGGGCTTCTCGAGCCCGAGCGAGCCCGGCTGCAGCGTCGAGATGCAGTGTGGTGACCTCCCGCTGCACACGGTCGAGTGCGACGACGAGGAGTGCGTGTGTGCGATCGAGGGGCAGCAGGTCGGTAGTTGCCCGGTCGATGATGCAGTCTGCGACATGGACGAGGCCGCGATCGACGCTTGCTGCGGCTGGCAGCTGAGCGATCTCTGAGCCGAGATTTCCGTGTGAGTGGCGCCGAGGTCAGAGGGTCTCGGCGCCATGTATTTTAGCGATTCATAAGGTCTATTTGCGTCAGTGATGTATCACATGCTGAAAGTGGATCGACGCTGGCCAAATCATGTGATCAACCGTCTGGGTCCTCCTCGAAAACAAGGATTCGTATGACCCGCAATCGTATGACTCATCGTGTCGCCTTGTCCCTCGGATTCGCCGTGCTCGCGCTCGCCTGTAAAAAAGGCGCGGAGGAGGCGGGGGAAGATGGTGACGGCACGACGGACGGCGGCACGACGGACGGAGAGGGCACGACGGACGGAGAGGGCACGACGGATGGAGAGGGCACGACGGACGACGGTACGACGGGCGAGGAGGGCACGACCGATGGCGACGGCACTACAGACACCGGCCCGGAAGCTGCGCCCGAGGCTGAGCAGGCCTGCATGGACTATTGCGCCCTGTCGGAGACCTGCAATCCAGGCGACCCCGACCCAGAGTGCGTCCCGGATTGCATCGAGGGCCACGGCTATTTGGAGGGCGAGTGTCTGGACGCGCAGCTGGGCCTGACCGTGTGCATGGCGGGGCTGAGCTGCGAGGACCTCGCGCTCTACTTCGAGCACCTCCCCGGGTTTCCGGGCGCGCCCTGCGAGGAGCAGGGCAATGCGCTCTGCGAGCCCGGTTGCTCGGGCTCCTCGGAGACGCAGGGGAGCAGCTGCAGCGTCGAGTGGAAGTGCGAGGGCCTGCCCTTCCACACGATCGAGTGCGACGCCGAGCAGTGCGCATGTGCAATCGAGGGGGAGCAGGTCGGGAGCTGTCCGTCCGATCCGGCGGTCTGCGACCTGGATCTCGTCGCCACGGACGCCTGCTGTGGCTGGCAGTTGAGCGAGATTTGATTGAGCTCGGCCGCCCTCAGTCCTCGAAGGTCTCGCGCGCCAGCATCCGGCTCCCGACCACGCCCCCGAGCGAGGTCGCGGTTAGCGTCGTCATCACCAACACGAGGACCGCCAGCTCGGGCGCGAGCGCCACGGCGATCATCGCCAGTAACACGCCGATCATTCCGCCGACGAAGAGGCCAGTGCTGGCACCCAGCACCAGGCCGAACATGCCGACGATCATCCGCGCGACCGGGCGGTCGTTCGGCCTGCGGGCGAGCACGTGCGGCCAGCCGAGCACGAGGTCGCCGGACATGGCGCGCTCGACCGGGAGGTTGGTCTGCGAGTCGCTCACTGGCTCAGTCTAGCAGCAACCGCCGATGCACTTGAAGTCGGCGCCAGCCATGTTGGCTTCGCAGCTAGACGGGTAGATGACGCAGTCGCAGCCGGTCACCTCGAAGCCGTTGGGGTTGCAGTCGGCGGGTCGGGGGACGCACTCGCCGAGGCCGAGCGCGCCGCACTGGTCGTCGGCGAAGTCGCAGAGCTCGGTGTCCGAGCAGTCGGCGGAGCTGCGGCAGGTGCCCGGGGGCGGGCCGGTCTCGGTCTCGTCGGCCGAGTCGGTCTCGGTCTCGCTGGACTCGCTCTCGCTGCTATCCGTGGTCTCGTCGGTCGTGTCGGTCGAGCCGTCGTCGTCCGATGACGAGTTGGACGAGTTGGACGAGTTGGACGATTCGGACGATTCGCTCTCCTCGGCGACCGGTGCCTGGCAGCGATCATCGACGCACTCGAGGCCCGCATTGCAGGTTTGGTTCGGGTAGCACGCACAGTCGGCCTCGCCGAGCGTGCATGCTGCCTCGTCCTCACCGGGGATGATGTCTTGGAAGCAGGCTGCGCCGCCGCCGATCAATGCGGCGAGCGCCAGCGCCCATCCGAGACGGGACCGATTCACGGGGTGGCCCCGAACACGGCGACCCATCCGCCGTTGTTGAAGTCGTAGGCGGTGAGGATCTCGAGCGCGCCGTCGTTGTCGAGGTCCGCGAGCTCGACGGTGCGGGTCGAATCGGAGGGCGTCTCGTAGACGATCGGATCTCCGAGGTCGCCGGTGCCGTCGCCGAGCAGCACGTGGATGTCGCCGTCCATGACCGACGCGACCGCGAGATCGAGGTTGCCGTCGTTGTTGATGTCGCCGCTGGCGACATGGTCGGCGCCGGGTAGGGCGTGCAGCTCGAAGGGCTGGAAGGTGCCGTCGTCCTTGCCACGGATCACGCTGACACCGCTCTCGAACGAGGCGATGACGTCGGGGTTGCCGTCGGCGTCGAGGTCGGCGACGTGCAGCTCGGTGATGTTGCACGAGCCCGAGTTGCAGACCATCACGTCGCCGTGCTGCTCGTAGGTGGCGTTGCCCATGCCGCGAACGATCGAGACGCGGGCCTCCCAGCGCGACGACACTGCCATGTCGGGTAGGCCGTCGCCGTCGAAGCCCCACTCGGTCAGGGCGACCCACGCGTCGCCGCCGGTGAACTGGTTGGAGCCGTCCTGCGCGGGGCTCCAGCCGTTCCACGCGTTACCGAGCTGCCAGACGGTGTTGTAGCCGTCGCCACGCACGAAATCGAGGGGCGCGTTGCCGTCGAGCTGGCCGATCACCACGCGTGTGTCTTCGTTGGCCAGCCCGCCGGTGTCGATCATGATCGGGGCCGTCCAGTTGCCGGCTCCGAGGTTGCGCAGGATCGTGTAGGGGCCGCCGAGCGTGACGATGTCGGCGTCGCCGTCGACGTCGAGGTCACCAGCGTCGACGCTGACCGCCTGACCAGCGAGGGCGATCAGCGTGGGAGGGCCGAGGGTCTTGTCGCCTTCGCCGAACAGCACCGCGACCTGATCGACGCCACCGACGACCGCGACGCCGAGGTGCTCGTCGAAGTTGCCGACCGCGAGGCGCAGGCCTGGAATGCCGAGCGGGGTCACGTCGGGCATCTGCTCGAGGCAGAGCTCGTCGGCCTCGACGATCCGGTCACCGCACTGCGGATCGCCGGTCTCGGCGGTGGTCTCGGACTCGGTCGTGGCGTCGGGATCCGTGTCGGACTCGGAGTCGGATTCAGACTCGGACTCGGACTCCGACTCGGTACCAGCAGACGAGCTGGTCTCGTCGGTGTCGATCTCATCGCCTGTGATCGTATCGCCGTCGCTGAACTCTTCGCCGCTGGGAGTGTAGTCTTGGAAGCACGCGAGCGGGGCCAGGGCCAACAGGACCGACAGGCCGAGGGTCACGTTGGTCGTGTTCGGAGCGGAAGGCAGATTCACGGCGAGCGAGCGTAGCAAGCTGGGCTGGAGGGGAATAGGCCGATCACGGGGCGAAGCCGAGCCGGCGACGGAGCAAGGCGGCGCTCAGGGCCAGCACTGGCAGGCCGGTCAGAACCGAGAGCAAGGCGAGCTCGGCGACGCCCTCGTCCCGACCTAGCGCGAGGTAGAGGGCCTGAACACCCCAGTGGTTGGAGAAGGGCCACTGTGTCCATAGCCAAGCGTCCGGCAGCACGAACCCGAGCACCGGGAGGCTGATCCAGATCGGCATCAGGGCCTTCATGATAGCGATCGCGCCGAGCTGGTCCTTGGCTAGCATGCCGATGATCAGGCCGAGCGAGAGCCCGAAGGGGCAGCTGGCGACGACCAGCAAGGCGATCGATCCCCACGCGACTTCCCAACCGAGCGGCAGGGCGATCACCGGCACGATCAGCACGAGCGAGAGCAGCACCCCGAGGCCGAGCTTGCCGAGCAGGTACTCGCCGAAGCGCAGCGGCGAGACGTCGTAGACCCGGTGCGTGTCGCTGATCTTCTCCTCGAGGATCGTGAAGCCGAGCATCATGCCGACGATCACGACGATCGAGTAGCCGAACAGCGCGGTCGAGATGCGGCGCAGCTCGGGGCGGCCGCTGCCGACGGCGATCACTTCGACCTCGGCGACGGGCTGATCGGAGCGGATCCGGCTGGCGCGGTCGAGGACCGCGTGCGGGAGCCCGCGCATGGACTCGGGCTCGTCACCCTCGACCAGCACCTCGTAGCCCGGCGCGTCGGAGGCAGCGACGACGCCGAGCACGTCGTCGCGCTCGCGCACGCGTCGTTCGACGGCTTCCCGATCGGGGAGCCGCTCGACGCTGCCGTGCTGGTCGAGCGCGTCAACGTGGGCCTGGTCGAGCCCGGCATCGACGGCGAACTCGAGGTTGGCCTGCTCGAGCACCGGCATCAGCAGCGTGAGCATCAGGCCGAGCAGGAAGGGCGAGAGCAGCATGTAGGCGATGACGCGATCGCGGCTGCCGGTGCGGAGATCCTTGCGGACCATGGTCATCATTCGGCGGATCACTTGGACACCTCGCGGAGCAGGCGACGCGAGAACGCAGTCGCACAGAAGATCGTGGACACGAGCATGAACAGGGCCGCGTAGATCAGCGCTGCGCGGACGACCTCGGGATCACCGTCGAAGAGCAACGCCTCGGCGCCGAACAGCACGTGGTAGGTGGGCAGCCACCAGGTCCAGTCGAGCGCGGCCGAGGGCGAGAACACCAGGTACATCGGCATCGCGCCGAGCAGGCCGACGGCGATCAGCGGCACGAAGAACTGCGAGATCGAGCGGAACAGCACCGCGAGGCCCATGCCGGCCAAGGTCATGCCGCCGCAGGTCAGCAGGACCAGCGGGTACAAGGCCGGCAGCCCGAGCAGGTGCGGGGCGCCGATGCCGACGAGCAGCAGCAGGTTGAGCAGCGAGAGCGCGAGGTTGATGCCGAGCTTGCTGAGCAGGTACTCGGTCGCGCCCGCGGGCCCGACCCGATAGACGCTCAGGGTCCCGCTCTGCTTGTCTTGCAGGACCATCACGGCGCCGAACATGAAGCCGAGCAGCGCGAGGTCGACGGCGAAGAGCAAGGGGATGAACGCCTCGTTGAAGGGTGGCTTTTGGGCGCCGGGATCGAGCACCGTCGGTTGTGGCCACGCGGCGAGCGTCGCCTCGTCGGCGCTCATCAGCCGCCAGAACAGATCGACGCCGGTAGCGATCAGGGCGAGGCGCTCGGGTGACTCGTCGCCCTGAATGAACACCGTGGCGCGCGGAGCTGCGGGGCTGCCTTCGAACATGATCCCGAGGCTGTTGGGCTCGTCGGCAACGGCCTGTCGCAGCTCGTCGGGTGAATCGAGTAGCGTGGGATCGAGGCCGGCGCGCTCGGCCAGCGCGACGAGCCGCTGGCCCTCGCTCGCGTCGAGCACGAAGTCGCGGCTCTCGTGCTCGAGCGTGTCGGGCAGCGCGAAGCGGATCAGCGCGCCGAACAGCACGGCGATCACGACGACGACAGTGAGCAGGTTGTGGCGCAGGGCCAGCTTGGCGTCGAGCTCGAGCAGGGTGACCACGCGGCGCGCGAGGCTGGTAGGGGCGCTCATGCGGCCAGCTCCTTGCCGGTCAGCTTGACGAAGATCGCGTCGAGCGTGGCCTCTTGCGAGTGGAGGGTCTCGATCTCGCCTCGCTCGAGCAGCGACTCGAGGTAGCCGCGATCGTCGGCGTCGTCGAGGAACAGCGTCTCGCTGGTCAGCACGCCGTGCTGGCGATGCTCGACCCTGACCGAGCGCTCGCCGTGGCGCAGCTTGAGCGCGCGTGGGGTGTCGGAGGCGGCGATCGTGCCGGCGTGGAGGAACGCGATCGTGTCGGCGAGCGTGTCGGCGACCAGCATGTCGTGGGTGCACAGCAGGATCGACGCGCCGCGCTGCTTGTGCTCGCGGATCACCTCCATGACCACGCGGGCGGTCGCGGGGTCGAGGCCCGAGGTCGGCTCGTCGAGGAACAGGTAGCGAGGCCGGTGAAGCAGCG
>CBFGLP010000046.1:0-4482 GCA_965649595.1 uncultured Myxococcales bacterium
ATCGACGACCCGATTACGCCCGCCAGTCTTGGCCGCGTACAAGCGCCGATCCGCCGTCTGAATCAGGTCATCCGCGTTGGCGATGCTCGAGTCCAGCTCGGCGACGCCAATCGAGATCGTGACCGGGATCTTGCGCCCTTCGAACGCGAAGGTCTCTTCCTCGACCAGCTTGCGAATCTTCTCCGCGAACGCGCTCGCGCCCTTGATGTCGACCTCGGGCAGGATCACGGCGAACTCTTCACCGCCGTAGCGCGACACGACGTCGACCTTGCGCGCCCGCATGGTCACCAGCTCGGCCATCCGTCGCAGCACGAAGTCGCCAGCGCGGTGACCATAGGTATCGTTGCAGCGCTTGAAGTGATCGATGTCGAACACCAGCAGCGCGAGCGGGCGATCGTAGCGGCGAGCCCGGCTGAGCTCGCGGTCGATCGTCTCCATGAAGTAGCGACGGTTGAACACCTGCGTGAGGCCGTCGACCGTCGAGAGCCGGAAGATCTCTTCGTGGTACGAGCTCTCGATGTTGTCACCCGACAGGAACTTGAAGATCGAGCGCCCGACCTTGACCAGATCCCCGTCGCGTAGATACGCCTCGTGGATCTTGTTGTCGTTGATGTACGTGCCGTTGGTCGACTCGTTGTCGCGGATCTTGATGCCGAACTCGTCGACGATGATGTTGGCGTGCTCGCGCGAGACGGCGTCTTGGCTGAGGCAGATGTCGTTGGTCGTCGCGCGACCGATCCGTAACTCTCGGCCGACGATGTTGTACTTGCGACCGAGGTCCTGCCCGTAGATGACGACGAGGCACGCGTCCTTGCGCTTGGGCTGAGGGCCCTGCGTCTCGTCGATCTTCGCGTGGACGATCGTGTCCTGGTTCTCGTCGCGCATCTGGCGCTAGGTTCCTCTGCCCGTCAACGTCGTTGGTCGACGGTACCACCGATCCGTGGGGATGGGCTCGTTTGGATGAAGAGACTAGTTCTCCCACACGAGCACTCGCTTCCCCACCTCACCGCTGTTTCGCCGTGATCGCACCATATCCCGATGGTACGTGCTCGAGCCACGACGCACGCTCCAACCGCGGAGACCCGTGGCCGTCTCGACCACTCGTGGCGCGCGAAGACTCGGTGAGAGGGCGGCGATGCTCAGCTCAAATGGGCCTTGATTGCCCGTTTGATGCGTTCTACGGCCGGTTGCCCGTAGGGACTGATCCCCAGAGCAGTCGCCGCGAGAGCAGTCTCGATCATACCGTGCAAAAACAGCACACCCAAGCTTGCGAGGCTTCGATCACGGACGAGCACGCGTCGCGTGGGCAAAGTCATGCTGTCGAAGCAAGCGTCGCGTTCAGCCATTCGGAGGCGCCCGAGTCGTGTGAGGCTTGGCGGCCAAGAGGCCTCTCGTGGATCGTCGAAGTCGACAACGCTGATTCGCGCGTGCGCCGGGCCCTCGAGCAAGAGCTGGGCGACGCTGTGCTGATCCGCAGGTCCGCGCAACGCACACACAAACTCGCCTACCCGTGAGCCGTCGTCCCGCGTCCGCCCGAGGCTCTCGCATTCGAGCTGTTGTTCCCACGCGGCCCAAGAGCCGAGCACCTCGCTGTAACACCACAGTATCGAGAGCACGGCCGGGTTTGCTAGCCGCCACACCATCGATTGCAGCAGCGCCGGGCGGCTTTGGTTGTCGGGATCTCGCAGTTGCTCGACCTCGCGGCGAGCCGCGTCGATCAGCGCCCAGGGGTCGAGGTTGGCCGCGCGCAGCGGGGCTTGCCCGACCGCGGTGAACACCGACCAGCGTCCGCCGACCTCTGGTGGGATCGAGAGCTCGAATGCGTCTCCCCCACCTGCCTCACGTACCCGCTGGCGGATCGGCGTCATCCCGGTGGTCTCGATCGGGTCGCCGATCAGCGTCCCGACCTCGAGCCCCTGCTCGAGGCAAGCGTCGAGCAGGGTCAGCACCTCGATCGTGGTGCCGCTCTTGGACACGACCATCAGCTTGGCCTTGCGAGCGATCGCCCACTCGAGCGCATCGCCGACGACCACCGGATCGACGGTGTCGACGATCCGCAGCGGCCCCGGTCGCAGCCCGCTCGCCTCGGCCAGCTCGAGCGAAGCCCGAGCCCCGAGCGCGCTGCCCCCGATGCCCAGCAAGAGCGTCGGTCCGACCGGCACGCGGCGAAGCAGATCGCGATCGACGATCGCCTGCTCGAGCTGCAACCACGCGGGTCGCTCCGCGAGCAAGCGATCGAGCTGCTGACCCTGCGCAGCGAGCTCGGACTGCGAGGGCGCCTGGCCTCCCGCTCCGAACGCGACACGATAGGCCGGCGGAGCCCCGGTGGAATCAGTTGGGTCAGATGGGCGAAGATCGGTCTGGGAGCCGCTCACGCGCCGCGATTTTGACCGAATCAATCGTGCGATGCTATGGCGACATCGATGACGGAAGAGCGAAGCTCGCGCGGTCGGTTTGGCGGACTGGGCGCCATCTTCTTCCTCGCCACGCTCGGTGGAATCGCCTTCTACGTCCAGAAACAGACGATCCCGGAGGATCGTGACGAGCTTCGCAAGCCGGCCACTGCCCTCCCCGACGTCATCGAGGACAACGCCCCGCCGCCGCTGGCCTGGCGGGACCGCCTCGACCTGGGCGCGATCGCCTTGACCCCGCTCGTCGAGGCGGACGCGGCCGCGAGCAAGCCCGCGCCCGCGGCCGCTCCCGCCCAGCCCGGCGAAGCGCCCGCCGAGGAGCTGTCGATCGATCCCGCGCGAGCCCTCTACGTGCAGGATCTCGCCGACGGTCACCGCATCCTCTACACGCTCGACCCGGTGCTGCAGCAGTCGGCCCTGCAGATCTTCCGCAACCGCGAGGTCCCCTACGCTGCCGCCGTCATGCTCGACCTGCGCGACAACTCGGTGCTCGCGTTCGCGGGTCACTCGACGATGGATCCGCAGGTCGACCCGCTCGAGATCCTGACCACCGCGTGGGCTCCCGCGGCGTCGACCTTCAAGCTGGTCACCGCGGCGTCGTTGCTCGAGAACGCCGTCGCCACGCCGGACACCAAGGTCTGCTACCACGGCGGCCTGCAGGGCATCACCGACGACCTGCTCGACGACAACCCGGCGCTCGACACCCGCTGCGACACGCTCTCGTCCGCGGTCGCCTACAGCTACAACGTGGTGCTCGCCAAGCTCGCGATGCAGAACCTCGACCAGCAGACCCTCGACGCGACCGCGTCGAGCCTGTGGTTCTCGAGCGAGATCCCGTTCGAGTTCGCGCTCGAGCCCAGCCCCGCCCACATCCCGGCCGACGACAAGTCGTTGGCCAAGGTCGCCGCGGGCTTCTGGCACGTCGACCTCAGCCCCGTTCACGCCGCGCTGCTGGCCAGCATGTTCGCGCGCGACGGCATGGCCCAGGCGCCGCACATCATCGCGCAGGTCGTCGGCCCCGACGGCAGCGACCTGACCCCGCCGCTGCCGCAAGCCAGCCGCGTGCTCAGCGAGGGCGTCGCCGATCAAATCGGCGCGATGATGGTCGGCACCACTCAGTTCGGGACCGCGCGCGAGAGCTTCCGCGACGAGCAGGGAGTCGACTTCATCCCGGGCGTGCAGATCGCGGGCAAGACCGGCAGCCTCACGGGCAAGCGCGAGCCGGTGCTCAACTACAACTGGTTCATCGGCTACGCCCCGGCGGATAACCCCGAGGTCGCGTTCGCGGTGATCCTCGCCAACCCCTCGGCGTGGAAGATCAAGGCCCACTACGCCGCGCGCCGCTTGATCCAGATCTACTTCGAGCGGCGCGACGCGATCAACGAGGCCCGGGCCGCTCGGCTCGAGCAGAACCGCCTGCTCCTGCCCGCTCGTGATCCCGAGACCGGTGCACTGATCGCGCAGGTCGAGGGCAAGCCGAACCAGGACGTCGCCGAGGAAGAGCCGAGCGACGACGCCTTGCTGCCGCCCGTGCCCGGCCCGCTGCCCGCAGACGGACAGCTCCCGAGCGTCGACTGAGTCAGCCGCCCGCGGCTGACTCACCCATCAGCCACGCGTGGGAGATCACCACGCGTGCGTTGCAAGCTCCCACGATGGTCGATCGCGCTCGTCACCACGATGGGTTAGCGAGCGATTGGCCGCTGGCTCGGGGCGTGCATTACCCTGACGCAGATGGGTCGCCCCCGCCGACGAGGCCCGCTCGCCTTGCTGCTCGCAGTCGGGCTAGTGGGCCCATGCTCGTCGATCGTGGAGGCTGCTCCGCCCGAGGCTGCTCCGCCCGAAGCCGATCCCTCCGACGCAGAGCTGGCCGAGCGAAAGACTCGGGCCAAGGCCGAGGTGAAGGCTGCGAGCGCGGCCTTTCAGGCAGGCGACTACGCGACCGCGATCGTCCACTACGAGGCCGCGATAGCGATCCTCCCCTCGCCCAAGCTCCACTACAACATCGGGGTCTGCCACCAGCGCCTGTCGCTGCAGACCGAAGATCCGACCGAGCGGACGCTTCAGCGCGACC
>CBFGLP010000047.1:0-2610 GCA_965649595.1 uncultured Myxococcales bacterium
ATTTTCGACATCCTCGAGCTCCGCGGCCTCTCCCTCGATCCCGCTTTGCGCGAGCAGATCGATACCTGCACCGATCTCGCGCAGCTCGAGCGCTGGCGACAGCTGGCCAAGCGCGTCCCCTCGATCGAGGACTTGTTCGGCTAGTGCTGCAACAAACCCAGAGGCCGCCCTCTCGTGACGAGGGCAGCCTCTGGGTCGATCCTCGCGATCGGGGATGTCGAGCCTCATGCCGAGCGCCGTGCCTCAAATAGGATCCTCCGCAGCTCCGCCTCGCGTCCGCGCGAGCGTTGGGTCATCGCCCGCAGCTCGACGATGCACTCGGCGGGGATCCGCCGCGCGAGGATCACCCCGTTGGGCGCGACGAAGATCCCGATCCCCGCAGCGCGCACCCGATCTGGGTCGATCCCGAGCATCACCTCGACCTCCGCTCGCTTGCCGACCACGCTCGAGAGCGCGGGGGCGAGGTGGACGTGGGTCCGCTTCTGCGGCAGGAGCCCGCTGTCGGCGATCGCACCGACGACGTCGGCCGTGGTCCCGTGCCAGATCCGGCTGGTCCCGGTGAAGGGGTTCCACGAGGCTTCGAGCGCCTCGACCGACACCCCCGAGGCTGTCGAGTGGCCTTGGCAGCAGCGGATCCGCTCACCTTCGACCTGGAGACGCTGCTTGTCGTTGGACCGCACGACCTCGTCGAGGCGCGGGCGGGTCATGTGGAGGTAGCGGAGCACGTCGTCGATCGCCATCCAGCCGGCGGGATCCATGCGGACCCGGGCCTCGGGCGCGCCGTGGCGGAGCAGCCACGAGAGCCGCTTGCTGTCGCGGACCAGTTGTTCATTCCTTGCCATCTAATTCTCTCGCTTTCTTTCTGGGCCGTAGCCTAGGGGACGCTCGCTATCGGGGAAACTCATAGTTTCAGATAGTCTATTCGTCCGCGCGATAGTTGAGCAATAATAACCCGATGGAGCTCAACCTCGAGTGGGTCGACGCGTTCGTCGACTTCGCCGACCACCTGAACTTCACCCACGCTGCCCGAGCGCGGCACATCTCGCAGCCGGCCTTCCACGGCCAGATCACTCGCCTGCAGGAGGCCGTCGGCGCGCCGCTCTACCACCGGCGGGGCCGCAACCTCGAGCTGAGCGAGGCCGGGCGACGGGTGGCGGCGTTCGGCCGCGAGCTTCGTCGGCGCGAGCGCTGCCTGCTGGCCGAGCTGCGCGGGCCTCAGGTCGACGCGCCGGTGGTCCTGCAGGCGGGCGAGGGCGCGTACCTCTACCTGCTCGGGCCAGCGCTGCGGCGCTTTCGGCAGGCGGGCAGCGACCTGCTGCGGCTGCGGGTCGGCGACGCCGAGGCGACCCTGCGTGCGGTGAGCGAGGGCGTGGCCGATGTCGGTGTGCTCCCGCTCGCGAGCGCGCCCGAGGGGATCGAGGTCGAGCCGATCGCCGAGGTCGGTCAGATGCTCGTGGTCCCGCGTGCGCATCCACTGGCGGAGCGGACGCGCCTCTCGCTGCACGACCTCGCCGGTCAGCGCTTGATCGTCCCACCGGAGGACCGGCCGCAGCGTCGCGCGCTCGCTGCTGCGCTGGCCGAGCGCGGGGTCGCGTGGGAGGTTGGCGTCGAGGCGACCGGCTGGGTCTTGATGATCCGTCTGGTCAGCCTCGGCGTCGGGTTGGCGATCGTCAACGACTTCTGCCGCTTGCCTCGCGACCTAGTCGGGCTGCCGCTGGTCCAGCTGCCGCGCTCGAGCTTCGTAGCGATCCGCCGCGCGGGGCTGCCAGCTTCGACCGCGAGCGCGCGCTTGTGGGGGCTGCTCACGGGGGCCTGATACGAGCTTCGCTAGACGTCCGCCGTGCGCATGTACATCGGCTGGGCCAGCAACCACAGGCTCAGCATGCTCATAGCGATCATCCCGACCACCATCACCAGGTGCAGACGAAAGCTCGCCTGGCGGTCGCCCTGGTAGACGCGCAGCGCCTCGCGCTGGGCGACGAAGATGCCATAAGCGTGGCCGAGCACGACCAGCGCGACCTGCAGGTACCAGATGCTCTCCGGGCTCCACAACGCCGAGAGCGGCGCGCGAGCGGTCCCGAACCAATCGTGCCCCCAGCCGAGCGGATCCGAGATCAAGCGGCGCAGCTTCGACCACTCCCAGAACACGTGCGTCGCGTTGTGGGCGAGGTGATAGAAGAGCGCGATCGGCAGCAGCGTATAGGCGAAGCGCACGAACAGCTTGCGGACCGACACGTCCGCGCGCCCGCTCGCGAGGCGCATCGCCACGCATAGCAGCCAATAGAGCAGCCCCGGCGCGACGATGCAGGCGAGCATCATGAGCGTGAACACCAGCACGCCGCCATTGCTGCCCGCGAACAGCTCGCCGGTGCCGAGTAGGTCGTGGTCGACCAACCACCCGCGCAGCTGGCCTTCCCAGGTCTTCCACAGCGGGATCATGGCCGCGCCATGGAACGCGCTGACGATGAACACCAAGATCGCCATGTAGGCCTCGTCGAGCTTGGCGCGGTGGGGATAGAGCAGGTCGGCGCCGCTGCTGCGGACGTTGAGCGCGATGTTGTCGTGCGGACAGCTCTTCACGCACTCGGTGCAGAGCGTGCAGTACTGGTT
>CBFGLP010000048.1:0-3560 GCA_965649595.1 uncultured Myxococcales bacterium
CTTCTTCTCAGGCGCGCCCACGCGTCGCCGCTCATCGAGGTTTCCCATGTTTCGCATGACCAAGCTTGCTCTCGTCACCTTCTTCACCAGCTTCGCCCTGACCGGCTGCCTCACCGAAGAGGAGCTGCTCGAGCTCGAGCTGGAGCAGGCCGAGCTGGAGGACGAGCTGGAGCTCGCCGAGCTGGAGGACGAGCTCGAGGACACCGAGCTCGAGCTGGCCGAGCCCGATGTCGATCGCGCCGAGGTGCCCGTGCTCCCGCCCGTCGAGCTGGCCGCCGAAGAGCTGCTCGAGCCCCAGGTGGAGAAGCTGCTCGATGAGAGCGATGAGGACGGCCTGCTCGACGTCACTGTCCCGCCGCCGGTGCCCTGCAACCCCGAGAACCCGCTCGATGTCGACGCGAACGATCCCGAGGGCGAGGACATGCCGGCCGCGCCCCTCTACCCCGACGAGGTCGAGTTCGACGTCGAGGACGAGGACGCGGACGACGACGTCCCGCCGGTCGAGCTCGACAACCCGGACACGATCACCATGAACCTCGAGCCTTGGGCCGAGTGATCGAGTCGCGGCTCCGAACCGAAGGGCTCCCAAACCGGGAGCCCTTCTTCGCGACTACACCGAGGCGATCACGCCTCGGCCGTAGCGCAGCAAGTACACCGCGATCCCGAACGCGACCGAGACGTTGAGCGAGCCCTTGTGGCCGACCATCGGGATCCGAACGATCCGCTCGCAGCGATCGAGGATCCGCGGATCGACGCCCGACACCTCGTGGCCGACCACGACCACGATCGTCGGATCCTCCGGCCCGCCCGCATCATCGATCGACTCGAAGAGATCTCGCGAGCCCGGTCCGCCCTCGAGCGCCCACAGGCGCTTGCCCTGCGCCGCGATCTCCTCGGCGGCTCGGGCACCATCTGGGTGCCGAGTCCACGCGACGCTCGCCTGCGCGCCCAAGGCCGTCTTGGCCAGCTTCGGGTGCTCGGGCGTGGGCGTGAAGCCACACAGGTGCAGGTGGCCCAAGCCGACCCCGTCGGCGGTTCGGAAGATCGAACCGACGTTACTGAGGCTGCGAACGTTGTCGAGCAAGCCCTCGAGCGGCGGACCGGCTGGCAGGCGGCGCTCGCGGACCTCGTACGTGGGGTAGGGCGCATCGACGAAGTGGGTCGGGCCACCACAGACTGGGCAGCGCGAGCCCAGCTCGCTTTCGTCCTGCACGGGGAAGCGAAGCCGACACTCGGCGACCTCGCATTGGCGCTGGCGATAGAGCACGGCGGAGTCTACCCGAGCGGCCTGCCTGCACATCGATGGGCGCGTTCTCGCCGATCGTTCTAAGCTCGAAGGCGTGTCGTATCGCGACGATCAGCAGGCACTGGTCCTCCAAGTGGCTGCGCTCGAGCAAGAGAACGACCGCTTGCGCGAGCAGCTCGCGGAGGCCGAAGAACGGGTGCGTCGGGTGATGCAGGACCAGCACGAAGAGCGCCGCAAGGGGGTCCGCTTCCAGTGTGTGATCTGCACGGGCAACTTGCTGCCCGTCGCGATCGTGGCTGGTCACGACGTCCGCAACCCGCTGCCGCTCAAGATGAGCACGCTCCGGTTCGGCTCACCGACGGGCGGGTTCACGGCCGCGGCACCGGTTCGCTCGTACGCGTGCACGAGCTGTGGGTACATCCACAGCTTCATCGACATGGACGACGGCAGTCACGGCTAGCCGCCGCGGTGCAGCTCGAGGTCGAGCGCGAACAAGTGATCCTCGACCGTGAACACCCAGCGATATGGGTGCTGATCGAGATCCGACAAGAGCCCGCGCGCGTGGAGGTGGATGCGCTGGTCCGGCTCGCCGAACCACTCGTGGCGTCGGCTCGTCACGTCGAGGCTCTGCTGGAGCTCGAGCATCGGGAGGCCGTGCTTGCCTTGCGCGCCTGCGAGGCGCGGGGTGCCTGAGAGCACCAAGTCGAGCTCGAGGTCGCCGCCGTCGAGCCGGACCGTCTGATCGACGGTCGCGTTCATTCCATAGATCGTCGTCACGACCGGCTGCGAGAGGATCTGGGCGCTGCCGTCGAGCTCGGGGTTGGGCTCGCGGACGTCGAGGTCCAGTCGCGGGTAGAGCCGCAGCGTCGCTCGCATCTGCACGGCCTGGGGGTTGCCGACGCCGCTCGCGAACTCCTGACGCGGTGCGTCCCCGACCATGTCGACGCTGGTGTCGCCCACGCGGACCTCGGCGGGCGGGCTGAACTCGACCACCCGCGCGAGGACGAGGGCAGCCCCGGCGGCCAGCACCAGCCAGCCGTTGGATCGCAGCCAACCGGCCCAGCGGCGAGCCGGTCGGGCGCTACCGGCAGGGGGCTCGCGGGGCGGCTCGGCCGGGGCAGCCTCGCCAGCGGCGTCGAGGTCGTCCTGGTGCATCGGCGGCACGCTGGCACGGGTGCGACCGAGCACCAAGAAACCAGCGGACACGGGTACACTCGCGCGAGTTCGCGATGGCCGAGCGCGGTTCTCCAGAAGCCGAGTCGGAGTCTAGCCAGGGGCTGGACGACACCGAAGGCTTGCTCCCAAACGAACGAGCGCGGCTCGCCGTCGACACCGCCCACGCACGGAGCCTCCCGACCGAGCGAATCCCCGAGCGCAAGCCGGGGCGAGGGCCACCGAGCCCGGAGCCCGAGTCGGACTCGGACTCCGATGAGGCCGAGTCGGGCGGCGATCCGATGGCGTCGATCCGGCCGCGGCTGCCCTCGAACCCTCCGCTGCATGCACCGACCGTCGAGCTTGGCCAGTCCGCGACCGGCTCGCGCGCGGGTGGAGTGACCTCGGGCATCCAGCCGACCTTGGCTCCGCAGCTGGATCTCGAGCCCGACACGCACGAGAGCGGCCCCTACGTGATCCCCGTGCGAGAGGCCGCCGACGCTGCGGTGGATGGGAGCGCCGAGCGAGCCGACGAAGCCGCCTACACGCTGCTCCAGCGGGTCGGCGAAGGCGGAATGGGCGAGGTCTGGCAGGCCCGCCAACGCTCGCTCGGTCGCCGTGTTGCGCTCAAGCGCCTGCGCAAGGGGGCCGAGGCTCCCAACGCGATAGTGCGGCAGTTCGAGAGTGAAGCGCGGCTCACCGGCGTGCTCGATCACCCGAACATCGTGACGGTCCACGAGCTCGGCCACGACCAGCACGATCGGGTGTTCTACACGATGAAGCTGATCGAGGGCACGCCCTGGAGTCGGCTGCTGGCCGAGAACACCCGAACGACCGGGGAGGGCAAGCGCGAGCCAATGGAGCTGCGCGACCACCTCGAGATCCTGCTCGAGGTCGCCAACGCGATCGCCTTCGCGCACAGCCGTGGGGTGATCCATCGCGACATCAAGCCGGGCAACGTGATGGTCGGTGACTATGGTGAGGTGCTGGTCGTCGACTGGGGCCTCGCGGTCGCGGTCCGACCGATCGCGCTGCTCGGCGGCGCCGAGACCTGGACGCTGGCCAACTTGCCGCGCAGCGCGTTGGTCTGCGGCACGCCGGCCTACATGTCCCCGGAGACCGCCACGGCCGATCGCGAGCGCATCAGCCCCGCGACCGACGT
>CBFGLP010000049.1:0-1668 GCA_965649595.1 uncultured Myxococcales bacterium
CCCGCTCAGGACGGGCGCGCTGCTCCTGCTGCTCTCACTGCTCGGCTGTCCGCGAACCTCCGAGGTCGGCACCAAACACCACTACGACGACAAGGAGGCCGCGCTCGCGCACTTCGAGGAGCCCGAGCGCGACGCGTGGGCCAAGCCCGGCCAGGTCGTCGACAAGCTCGGGATCCTGCCCAACATGGACGTCGCCGACATCGGCGCGGGCTCGGGTTACTTCACGCGCCGGCTCGCGACCGCCGCGTCGCAGGGGACCACCTACGCGATCGACGTCGACGCCGACTTCAAGGGCCACATCGAGAAGAACCTCGACAAGTGGCGGACGCCCAACATCGTCACGCGGCTCGCGGTCTACGAGCACCCGCTGCTCCCGCAGAGCAGCGTCGACTTGGTGTTCATCTCGAACACCTACTCGTTCCTGCAAGATCGCGTCAGCTACTTCAAGGCCATTCACAAGGCGCTGCGACCCCAGGGCAAGCTCGCCGTGATCGACTGGCGCGAGGAGGCCGACTGCCCGCGCGCGACCGGCTGCCCGCGGCCCAGCCAGCGCGTGCCCGAGTCCGTCGCGCGCGAAGAGCTGCGCCAAGCCGGCTTCGTGGTGCTCGAGCGCTACGACTTCCTGCCCTACCAGTACTTCTTGCTGCTCGGTCGCGCCGAGGATCAACCCGCCGAGGCGGGCTCGGGATCCGAACCGACCGAGCCGTCGCCAGACACCGGCACGCCGCCCGCTGAGGGCAGCTGAGCCGTCCACTCGTCCGAACTACCATGTCGAACTCCGCCGCGCCCTCGACCCACGACCTCGACAACCCCGTGTTCGCACCGCCGCTCGAGCGCGAGGCCGTGCTCGCGGCCTACCGCAGCGCGCTCGGCCAGCTCGAGGCGGTCCAGCAACAAAACGGCGCGTGGGCGGGCGAGGTGATCTGGAACCCCATGCTGGTCTGCCAGTACGTGATCCTGCGTCACGTCGTCGGCCGGCCGATCCCTGCCGATCGCAAGGCGCGGATCCGAAGGAGCCTCGAGCTGCAGGTCAAGGTCGATGGTGGCTGGGGTATGCACCCCGATATTCCCGCGCGAGCCGACCACGCCCCGCCGCGGGCCCGCCCGCAGACCGTGGCTGGCCCCGCCGACCAAGATCACGCGTGGCTCTTCCACACCGTGCTCGGCTACGTCGCGCTGCGCTTGCTCGGTGACTCGCCGAGCGATCCGCTGCTGCGCGACGCGATGGCGTGGATCCGCGAGCACGGCGGGGTCGAGCGAATCCCGACGTGGGGGCGGATCTGGCTCGCGCTGCTGGGACTCTATCCGTGGACGGAGGTCCAGCCGCTGCTGCCCGAATTGTGGCTGCTCCCTGACGAATCCCCGATGCACCCGCGGCGGCTCTATTGCCACATGCGGCTGATCTATCTCGGGCTCTCATATCTGTACGGCGCGCGGGTGCAGGCCGAGCCGAGCCCCATCATCGAGACGCTGCGACGCGAGCTTTATCCGAACGGATACAACCTCGATCGCATTCGTGCGAGCCGCGATAGCATCATCGAGACCGACCTATATGAGCCGGTCGGTCAGGGCCTGCAATGGGTATTCGGTGCCGCGCGCTTGCTCGGCAAGGCCGTACCAGGCCCGATTCAACGCGAGCTTGCGAAGCGGGCCGGGCACGGCCTTGCC
>CBFGLP010000050.1:0-2541 GCA_965649595.1 uncultured Myxococcales bacterium
CTGGATCCGATGTCCGAGTGGTTGCCCGAGCTCGAGCGCCTCGACGAGGCGGACCTCTCGTTGCCCGCCTACCTCCAGCTCGCCCGCGCGGTCGCCAGCGATCTCGCTCGTGGACGCCTGCAGCCGGGCCAGCGTTTGCCCGGGAGTCGAGCGTTGGCCGAGCGGCTGCAGCTCGCCCGCAACACGGTCATCGCGGCCTACGCCGAGCTCGAGGCCGAGGGCTTGGTTCGCAGCGAAGGTGCACGCGGCACCTTCGTGGCGCCGGATCTGCAAGCGACGCTCGGACGCGATCGTCCGCGCCGCTTCGCGCCGCTGATCGAGATCCGCGAGAGCATGCCTCGTCAGACCGGCTTCGAGCTCGGCCGAGCGCCTCGCCTGCTCGGCCGCGAGGAGGTCCGGCCGCCCGAGCCAAACCGTGCGCGCGAGCGGCTGCGGATGGGCGGCGGGCTCCCGGATCCACGCCTGTGCCCGACGGCGCTGATCAGCCGGACGATGCGGACGCTGCTCAGCCGCGAGCCCGACCTGCTCGACTACGCCGAGGACGACGAGGCTGGCCGCGGGCACCCGCGCTTGCGCGAGGCCTTGGCCCAGCGGCTCGGCGAGACGCGTGGGCTGACCTGCGGGCGCGAGCACCTGCTGATCTCCCGCGGCGCCCAGATGGCGATCTGGTTGGTCGCCGCCGCGCTGCTGCAGCCCGGTGATCGCGTCGCCGTCGAGCGCTGGGGCTATCGACCTGCGTGGCAGGCCTTGCGCGCGCACGGGGCTCGGCTGGTCCCGATCAGCGTCGACGCGCAGGGCATCGATCTCGACGGGCTCGAGCGGGCGCTCGAGCGAGGGTCGCTGCGCGCGGTCTACCTGACCCCTCACCACCAATACCCGACCACCGTCGCGCTCGCGCCTGCTCGTCGCCTGCGCTTGCTCGAGCTGGCCGCCAAGCATCGCTTCGCGGTGATCGAGGACGACTACGACAACGAGTTTCACTACGATGGCCGACCGCTGCGACCGCTGGCCAGCGCCGACCGCCACGGCGTCGTCGTGTACCTCGGCGGCGTGTCGAAGGTGCTCGCGCCGGGGCTGCGGATCGGCTGGGCCGTCGCGCCGGCGCCCTTGATCGAGCGGATGGTAGCGATCCGGCGGCCGATCGATCGCCAAGGTGATCGCCTCAATGAGCGGACGGTCGCCGAGCTGATCGAGGAGGGCGAGCTGCAGCGGCACGTTCGACGCGTCCGGCGAGTGCTGCGATCGCGGCGCGACGCGCTGCTGGCCGCGCTCTCGCGCGAGCTCCCCGGTGTGCTCGTGCCTCGCGTGCCCGCGGGTGGGCTCGCGCTGTGGGCTCGCGTGGATCCGGCGATCGATGTCGATGCCTGGGCCGCGCGAGCGTTGGCGGCCGGAGTCGAGGTCACGCCGGGGCGCAACTTCGAGTTTCGTCGGCGGGCCTGCTCGCGCATGCGGATCGGCTTCGCCCGCTGCGACGAGGCCGAGCTGGCGCTGGGCGTTCGTCGGCTCGCGCGGGCGATCGGCTGACCTTCATGGCGTCGGTGCGGTTGTCTGCTTCACGCACCGACGAATATACGATTTCGACTATCCATGAATGGGTAGATTGAAATCGAAATGCTCGGCCACCCGGCATGTGTGCCGGTTTCTACCCGGCATACATTCATGCCGCATAGCTCATGCTCCGCGCTCGAAAATCGAGATTGCCCAGCACGAGCAGGAGTGTAATGACATCGCTTCATAGCGATGACGAATACGCCACACGACGCAGTGTTCAAGACCGTCTTCGAGCATCCGGAGCACGCGTCGGGTCTGTTCCGGTCCGTCCTGCCAGCGGCGATCCGCGAAGCCATCGACTGGTCGACCATGGCGCTCGAGAGCGGCTCGTTCATAGACGCCGACTTGGCCCAGAGCCAGAGCGATCTGCTCTTCTCGGTCACACTCGGGACCAAGCCGGCGTTCCTTTATCTGTTGCTCGAGCACCAGAGCACGAACGATCCCGACATGCCGCTGCGGATTCTGTTCTACATGGCCCGGATCTGGAGGCGCCACCGCAAGCAGCACACCGGACCGCTGCCGGCGATCATCCCCGTGCTGGTCAGCCACGCTCCGGATGGTTGGTCGGCTCCGCGGAGCTTCCATGAGCTGATCGCTCCGTATCCCGAGACGATCCCTGGCCTCGCCCAGCTCGTGCCGAGCTTCACGCTGGTCGTCGAAGACCTCGCTCATCTCAGCAACGAGGAGCTCAGGTCTCGTGCGCTGGCCGAGTTTCCCAAGCTGGCGCTGTGGCTGCTCCGTGACGGTCGCCAAGAGAGGCGCCTGCTGGACAATCTGTCCTTCTGGGCGCGAGCGTTCGTCGAAGCGTGGCGGGCGCCAGGTGGTGCCGAGTCGCTAGCCGTGCTGATGCGCTACATCATGCTGGTCAGTGAACGGATTTCCTGGCAAGAATTCGAGGCCAGGATCCACGAAGCGGCGCCAGAAGCCAAAGAGGTCACCATGACCATTGCAGAAGAGCTGATCGCCAAAGGACGAGCCGAGGGCCTCGCC
>CBFGLP010000051.1:0-11519 GCA_965649595.1 uncultured Myxococcales bacterium
TCCGCGAGCTCGCCCGCCGCCGCGGCATCCTCCCGATCCGCGTCCCGCTGCCGCTGCCCGTCAGCGGCCCCGAAGCGGTGGTCGAGGCGTTCATGGCCGCGGTCACGCCGAGGACCCGGCTGATCGTGCTCGACCAGGTCACCTCACCGACGGCGCTGCGCCTGCCCGCGACCGCGCTCGTCGCTGCCGCGGCCGAGCACGGCGTCGAGGTTCTGATCGACGGCGCTCACGCCCCGGGCATGCTCGATCGCCCAGCCGCCGAGGCCTACGCGGCCGCGTGGACCGGAAACCTGCACAAGTGGCCCTGCGCCTTGCGAGGCTGCGCCGTGCTGAGCGTTCGGCCCGACCTCGCGGGCAAGATCCACCCCCCGGTCATCAGCCACCACCTCGACGAGTCCTTTGCGCGAGAGTTCGATTGGCAGGGCACGATCGACCCGACGCCCTGGATGCTCGCCGCCGAGGCGATTGCGTTCATGGATCGCTTCGGCGGCTGGGAGGTCGTGCGCCGTCGCAACCACGCGCTCGAGACCGAGATGCACGTGATGCTCTGCGATCGCTTGGGTGTCGACCCGATCTCGCCGCTCGACGGCTCGATGCTGGGCAGCATGGCGACGGTCCGTCTTCCCCCCGCTCTCCAGCCCACAGACAAGGACCCGCCGCCCGAGCACTTTCAAGCCGAGCTGCTCCGTCGATTTCGGATCGAGATCCCGATCCTCGACTTTGCTGGTACCCGCTACTTCCGGATCAGCTGCCACGTGTACAACGATCCGAGCGACTACCTGCACCTCGCGGACGCGCTCTTGGAGCTCCAGCGTAAAAAATAAACGGCTGCCGATTCGCGGCAAACGAAAGGGCTGGCCCGACGTCTCGGACCAGCCCTCGCCAATCATGCGATCCTGGACTCACGCCGCCGGAATCGCCGGAGTATCGATCTTCGCCACAGCCGCGTCGATCTCCTCCTGGCTCAATTCGTGCTTTTGCAGCTTGCCCGCAAAGTAATCCTGATACGCCTGCATGTCGAAGTGCCCGTGCCCGCACAGGTTGAACAGGATCACCCGCGCCTCACCAGCCTGCTTCGCTTCCTTCGCCTGCCGAATCGCCGTCGCCACCCCGTGATTCGCCTCGGGGGCCGGAATGATCCCCTCCGCCCGCGCAAACGTGACCCCCGCCTCGAAGGTCTCGACCTGATCGATCGCCTCGGCCTCGATGATCTTATCGCGCAGCAGCTGGCTGACCATCACGCCCGCGCCGTGGTAGCGCAGGCCCCCGGCGTGGATCTTGGCCGGCACGAAGGTGTGCCCGAGCGTGTACATCGGCAGCAGCGGGGTCATCCCGATCGTGTCGCCGAAGTCGTAGCGGAACACCCCGCGGGTCAGCTTGGGGCAGCTCGCCGGCTCGCTGGCGATCGCCCGGATCTTGGCGCCGTCGACCAGCTTGCGCTGCACGAAGGGGAACGCGAGCCCGGCGAAGTTCGAGCCGCCGCCGAAGGGCGCGATCACGACGTCGGGCAGGCTCTCGCCGGCCTTCTCGAGCTGCTTTAGCGCCTCTTGCCCGATGATCGTCTGGTGCATCAGTACGTGGTTGAGCACGCTGCCGAGGCTGTACTTGGTCTTGTCGTCGCTCGCCGCTCGCTCGACCGCCTCCGAGATCGCGATGCCGAGGCTACCGGGGCTGTTCGGGTCGGCCGCCAGGATCGTCCGGCCCGCCTGGGTCCGCTCGCTCGGCGACGCGATCACCTCGGCGCCCCAGGTGTTCATCATCAGCTTGCGATAGGGCTTTTGGTCGTAGCTGATGCGGACCATGTAGACCTCGCAGCCGAGCCCGAACATGTTGCAGGCGAACGAGAGCGCGCTGCCCCACTGGCCCGCGCCGGTCTCGGTCGTGATCCGCTCGACCCCCTCCTGCGCGTTGTAGTAGGCCTGAGCGATCGCCGTATTGGGCTTGTGCGAGCCGGCCGGGCTGACGCCCTCGTACTTGTAGTAAATGCGCGCCGGGGTATCGAGCGCCTGCTCGAGCCCGTACGCGCGGAACAGCGGCGTCGGTCGCCAGATCGTGTAGGCCTCGCGCACGCGCTCGGGGATCTCGATGTAGCGCTCGCGCGAGACCTCTTGCTCGATCAGCGCCATCGGAAAGAGCGGCGCGAGGGCGTCGGGCCCGATCGGCTCGTGCGTGCCCGGGTGCAAGGGCGGCAGCGGAGCGTTCGGCATGTCCGCCGCGATGTTGTACCAGTGGGTCGGGATCTCGGACTCGTCGAGGGTGATCTTGCGCTGCTTCGTCATGGCGGGCGCACAGTTTACCGAGCGCCGCGCCGCCGCGAGACGCATTATTGGCCGCTAGCCGACCTGCCAAGGCACGGGCAACGGCGCGCCTTCGGCCGTCCGCACCCGGACTGGCCCCATCCCGAGCGCCGCGACGAGCTGCAGCTCCTCGTGGTCCGACGCGATGATCTGGTGGACCGCGTCGGCCGGCACGATGATCGTGTGGTTGGGGCCGAATTCGCTCGTCTGGCCCTCGACGATCAGCCGACCCGAGCCGCTCAGCACCAAGATGACCTCCTCGCAGGCGTGTCGATGCACCGGCGTCACACTCCCCGGCGCCACCCTCTGCACCCACACCTCCATGGTGCGAACGCCTTGCTCGAGGCCAGCGATGGTCTGGTGGGTGATGCCGGGGATCTGCAGGGTCGGGATGGTCGCGTTGTCCAGGACGGGCATGGCCGCACTACGGCGCGCGAAGATCGGCCGTTACGCGACGGGCTGCGGCGTGAGGCCCCTTTGGCCCGGCTTGCGGTTCGGCGCGAACCCGTTCTTGGCCAAGGTCTCGTCCGCATCTGCGTAGAAGGTGCCGATCTTGTAGATCTCGCGCGCCTCCTTGCCATTGGCGATATCGCGGCCGAACTCGCTGGAGATGCGCACCAGCTGCTCTATCTGCTCGATGCTGCTCATCTTGCGATCACGTCGCTGCGTCCAGATGTTGTCCTCGATGCCGCAGCGGACGTGCAAGCCCATCGCGATGGCCATCATGTTCAGCGGCAGGACGTTGAGCATCGAGGTTTCCAGCGTCAGCACGGAGCCGTCTGGGCACGCGCGAACGAAATTGGCCAGGTTGTAGATGTTCGGCGCCTCGAAGCCGCCCCCGATCGCTACCCACGTCAGGATCAACGGCACGTTGCAGACGTTGCGGCGCATCATGCGTTCGACCGTCTCGAGCTGGGCGATGGTGGCCAGCTGGAAGTGGGTCTGGATACCGTTGGCGGAGAGCCGGCGGATGTGCTCCTCGACCCACTCCGGACCGGCCGGGATGGTCATCTCGCGATAGGCACGATACGTCGCCGGCTCGACCAGCGAGGTGCCAACGAGATCGGCGGCGCACATCTGCTCGACGATGTTCATCTGGTTGGTGTTGATGGCGATGGTGACCTGGTCCGGGGTCGGCTGCAGCTCGGCCAGCATGTGGCGGGTGTCATCGGAGAGCCACTTGGCGACCTCCCCCTCGTTCTCCGGCGCAAACGAGATCGAGCCGCCGACCTGCAGGATCAGGTCCGGCACGCGGGCGCGGATGCCCGCCAACAATTCGTTGAACTTGGACAGGCGCTTGGAGCCCTTGCCGTCTTGCTCGCGCACGTGGACGTGCAGCACGGTGGCGCCGGCGTTGTAACAGTCGACGGCCTTTTGGATCTGCGCTTCCATGCTGACCGGAATGTCTTCCGAGAAATCGGATGGCATCCACTCCGGGCCATATGGTGCGACGGTGATGACGAGCTTTTGCTGGTTCTCGGGGAACAGCGAACCGTCGATGAAATTCATGCACTTTTCCTTTTGATGATCTCGATGAAATTGGTGTTCGTCAGCCCCACAGGCTGACATGGGCCTAGTAGGGCTTGTCCCCGACGATGGCGGCGCGCTCCATCTTGCGGTGACAAGGGGGATAGTCCATGACCGCGTAGTGCTGGGCGCTGCGATTGTCCCAGATGGCCACGCTGTACGGCTTCCAACGCCAGCGGACCTGGTACTCGGGGATGTAGGCCTGACTGATCAGGTACTGCAACAGCTCGCTGCCGCTCTTGTTGTAGTCCTGGCCATAGCGGATACGATCCCTGACGTGATAATTGACGAAGTGCGTCGTGAAGGCGCTGACGAACAGAATTTTCTCGCCGGTTTCCGGATGCGTGCGCACGACCGGGTGCTCGGCGTCCGGATACCGGGCCTTCATCGCCAGGCGCTGCTCTTGCGGCATGCTAGCACCGAAGGTCGAAGTAAAGCTGTGATTGGCGATCAGGCCGCCAATCTCCATTTTTACGTATTTCGGCAGCTGCTCGTAAGCCAGCACCATATTGGCCCACATCGTGTCGCCGCCGACCGGCGGACATTCGATGCAGCGCAGCACGCACCCGAGGGCCGGCGTCTCGCGCCAGGTGCCGTCGGTGTGCCACGCGTTCTCGTAGCGATCAGCCGGGCTGTCTGGGCTCTTGTAGATCTGCACCAAGCCCGGCGCGTCCGGGTGGGTCGGGGCCACCGGATGGTCCTCGAGCTCGCCCAGGCGCATCGCGAAGGCCACGTGATCCTCGCGGGAGAGCTTGTCCAGATCCTGGTCGCGCAGGAACAGGACCTTGTGCCTCAGCAGCGCCGCATGGATTTCTGCGAACAGGCCGTCGTCGCCCACAGCGTCGCCGAGATTCACGTCGAGCAGCTCGGCGCCGATGGCACATGTCATCTGTTCGACTTTCATGTCTCGCTGGCTCCTGTCTGCTCAGATTACGAAAATCGATGACCCGGTCGTCTTGTGCGATTCGAGGTCACGGTGGGCCTGCGCTGCGTCCTCCAATGCATAACGTTGGTTGATTTCGATCCGGATCCGACTGGCGCCGACGTGACCGAAGAGCTCCCCGGCCAGCTCGGCCTTCTCGGCCGGGTCGGCGATGTAGTCGGCCAGCGCCGGGCGGGTCAGGTAGAGCGAGCCTTTGACTGCCAGCAGCTGCGGGTCGAAGGGAGGGATGGCGCCCGATGCCGTGCCGACGCAGACCATCAGGCCGCGGCGCCTCAACGAATCGAGCGATGCCATGAAGGTGCTCCGGCCGACGCCATCGAATACGACATCGACGCCGGCGCCCTTGGTCAGCTCGCGTGCCCGTTGGGCGATGTCCTCATGGCTGTAGTCGATGATCTCGTCGCAGCCGTGGGCGCGGGCGATCTTGGCCTTCTCCTCGGTAGATACGGTGCCAATGACGCGCAGACCGAGTAGCTTGGCCCACTGCGAGACGATCAGCCCGACGCCGCCAGCCGCGGCATGCAGCAGGATGGTATCGCCAGGCTCGAACGGATGGACCCGGCGCATCAGGTAAGCCGACGTCAGGCCGCGCATCGTCATCGCGGCAGCGGTCTCGCATTCAATGTCGTCCGGCAGCCTGATCAGCAGCGCCGCCTCGATGATGCGGGCTGTGCTGTAAGCGCCCAATGTGTCAATGAAGCCGGTGTAGGTCACCCTGTCGCCGACCGCGACGTTCGTCACTCCCTCACCGACCGCTTCGACCGTTCCGGCCGCCTCGACGCCGATGCCCGCGGGCAGCGGGACCGGATAGGTTCCGTTGCGAAAGTAGGTGTCGGCGAAGTTCAGACCGACGGCGACGTGGCGCAAGCGGACTTGGCCCGGACCTGGATCGCCGACCACGACGTTCGCGAGCTCCAGGACCTCGGGTCCGCCGGTGCGGTACATTCGCACGACCTTCTCCATTAGACTGGTCCGGGCCGTCGTCGGATGCAGGCAGGATGGGAGCAAGCCTTCAAGACATTTGAGGATGACGCACAGGTAACATGTTTGCCAACCTCGACTTGCGCGAGGCCATTTACCTGCTGGTGCCGAGCGGTCGGCCGATGGTGAACACCACGGCGGCGGCGAGGCCCATCACCGGCGCCACTTGCAAAGCACCGAGCAGCCCGATTCGGTCGGCGAGAACGCCGGTGACGAATGGGCCCGGGGCGAGCCCGAACAGATTGTTGGCCAGCGCCAGGGTGGCAAAGGCCGCCGCATGAATGGACGGATGGGTCAGGTCCGCAACGATCGCGCTCGCGGGGCCGGTGGTGCCGGCGACCAGCAGCATGCCAACACCGAGGAGGATCAGCTGGCCGGCTCCGGCCGGCAACTGGAAGCCGGCCAACAAGAGCAGGCAGGAGGTCAGTGAAATACCGATCGCTGCCGTCCACTTGCGCGCCGCGAAGTTGCGACTGAGGCGGTCGGTGAGGATGCCGCAAACAGTCATGCCCACCGCGCCGATCAGCACGAAGGCGGCGGCAACCAGGCCGGCCTCGTCGGCCGGCAGGCCATAGTAACGATTCACGTAGCTCGGCAGCCAGGTTATCATCGCCGCCATGATGAACAGGTTGAGGCCGCTGCCGACATAAGCGCAGCGGAGCGAGCTCGAAGAGAGCAGGCCGGCGACCAGCCCACGCAGCGACAGGATCCCCGCAGGGCCGGCCACATCGCCCTCGCTCGCCAGCCCTCGTGCCGGAGCGTCGGGTGACAGGCGCTTGTCGGAGACGACCACCGAATAGAGAAGGACCAGCGTGATGCCGAGCAGGGCCATACCGCCGAAGGCCCAGCGCCAGCCGACCTGGGCGGAGATGATGCCGCCCAGCGCCATGCCGAGCACCGACCCGAACGCGCCGCCGGCCAAAAATGCACCACTAAGCGACGAGCGCAGGTGCGGCGGAAATACACTGAGGATCACGGCAATGCCGACGCTGCCGTACGCTGCCTCGCCGACGCCGACAAAGGAGCGAGCAGCGAGCATCTGTCCGTAGCTCTCGGCCACCGCGCACGCCGCAGTCGCTAGGCTCCACAGAGCCGCCATCAACACGATGCTGCGCACGCGACCCCAGCGGTCGGCAAGGACGGAGAGCGGGAAGGTCAACAGCCCGACGAGCACGGCGACGATGCTGTTGAGCGAGCCGAGCTGGGTGTCGGTGAGGCCCCATTCGGCCTTGAGAGCCGGGAACACCGCATTGAGCACCTGCCGCGACATATAGTCGGAGATCAGAAGCCCAAAGGTCAAAGCGAAGACGATCCACGCGAACCTGCGCGATACCTTCGGACCATATTGGGTATCGCTACTGGAATCGGGCGCGTGGATGACCACGGACATGGTCAATGTCTAGCAGCCCGTGACGCAATGCGTCGCGCCGCCGCGCTCGGTCTTTTGAGCGAGGGAGCTGTCGCCTCAGCTTGCAGTTCGTCCAGTGCTCGTCTTCTCGGGAAGCCGAGCCCCAGGTACGTCGCAATCTGTCATTCCGCCGCGAGGCGGCGCGTTTCAGGGGCCCGCGACGCAGCCGACTCGCGCGCGGACCCCGGGGCCCATCAGTCTTCGTCGTCCTCTTCGTCCACTTCGTCATGCGGATAATCGCAGTCCTCCGAGCCCTCGATCGCATCGACCAGCGCCTGGGGATTCGAGAACTGCAGCGTGTGCACCGTGTCCGGCCCGTACACCGGCACGAAGCAATTCGACGCCTCATCACCAGTCAAGTGCTGATACAAGGTCTCGCTCTCCCCGAGCTGCACATAGATGTCCTGCTCGTAGGCGATCACCCGCAGCCGGGTGTCGTCCACGAACAAGCCCGCGTCGGCCGAGGGCCTCGTGGCGAATCCACCGGTGCCGTTGAGCTGATGGATCGCCCACAGCGGCTCGCCCAGCGCGTTGAAGCCACCCGCCTCGATCTGCTCGGCGGTCAGCGAGTTGGGGACCACGTTGCCGTTGCGATCGGTGAAGTAGAAGGCCGGCCAGAACGCCACCGGGATCTCGAAGAGCAGGCCGTGCTGGGGGTCGTTGACGGCGAACGCCTCGATCAGCCCAGTGAGGTCGCCGCTGTCGCCCAGCTCCCAGGGCACCTCGGCCGGCAGGTCGGAGGCGACCAAGATCGCCTCGTCGATGTCGTATCGGTCCTCGAGGCTGCTGCCCTCGGACACCAGCCGCTGCTGCAGCATCTGCACCAAAGTGCCGCCCATGCTGTGCCCAAGGATCGTCTTGGGCTCGACGTCGAGCGCGTTGAGTCGGTCGAGGATCTGCTCGAGCGCGGTGACATAGTCGAACAGATCGAGGTCGCCGAACTGGGCCCCGCTCGGCACCCCGCTGTTGCCGCGCACCGGCATGTCGGCAGCCAGCACACAAGCATCCTCGCCAAGCGCTTCGGCGTAGGGGCGCCACGACGCCGCGGCAAACACCCCACCGTGAACCGCGAGCTGGCAGTCGCCGGAGTCGAGATCTCCGTACACGTTGACGAACAGATCGACGGTGACCCCCGGCCTCAGCTCGACATCCTCGAGCATGAACCCGGGAGTGCCATCCGCCCCGATGTCCAAGGGAAAGTCGTCGTCTCGCAGCAATTCCCCGGACGCTTCGGAGGGCACATCCGCGCATCCCACAGGGAGAATCAGCAGCCCAGCGAGTACGAGGCTCTTCCCATGATCAACGATGTTCATCTGCATCGTCTCGATTAATGCCACCCGTACTTTCGCTAGGGAAGATTTTTCGCTCGCCCAACACCGTGCGCTAGCAACCCGTCCTCCGGGGTCCCCTCCGCCCCCACCCGCAGGTCGCTACTGAGCTTGGAAATTCAGCATCCGACCACCTAATCGGGGCAGGCCATCTGTGGAGTGCAGCCGCTCGCCGAGGCGCAGACCAACTGGGCGAGATCGCCCGAAAACACGTATTGCGAAGCGTGGGGCGACGGCCCCCCGCAGTCCATCGCAGTGGCTGCGTCGGTATCGATCGGGCTCTCTTGCGAGCTGCCGAGCAGCTCCACGCTGCCGTCTTCGAGCACCGTCGGCGAGCCGAGTGGCACGTGCTCGGCGACATCTTGGCTAGCGGTCACCGCGATCACGAAGGTCGCGCGGTCGAGGGTGCCAGTTTCGACGTCGACGCGACCGACGATCGTGGCCGCGACCCCAACCCCGCTGATTGGCCCAGGCGCGTACTCGGGCAACCACCCGCCGAGGTCCTCGAAGCCGCTGCCGGCCGCGTAGTCGTGTAGACGGTGTAGGCGATCGGACCACCATCCCAGGTCAGACCGAGCCCGATGCCGTTGGGGCCGTCCATCTCGTGGCGCACACAGTAGGTGAGGGCCCCGGCATCGAAGCGCGCTCTTAGCCCTCGGCGGGGCTCGGCAGGCCGTCTCCGTCCCCATCACCAGTTTCGGTCGTATCGACCTCGTCGGCCGCCCCTCCGTCATCGCTGCACGCGGCGATGAGCAGCCAGCACGCGGTCAAGATCGGTCGAGCGGCCGGGCTGATATACTGAAAGTCTTTATCCCCTCTCGTTCGGCTCGATACCGGCGACGATCGTCATCATGGGCGCCTGACCATTGGCGAACATCTTACTTTCCTGCTCAATCTTCTCGGGGTCGTGTAGCAGAAGTGGTCTCCACATTGACGGCGATTCATACCATCCGAGTGATTGAGGGGTGTCGAATGCGACCTGTTACGGTGATGCGGAGATTCGGCCGATTCCTACGTGACTCTCGAAGCGGCTGCCCATTCCGCTCGCCTGGCACGCTCCGCGATTGGCTCGACGCCACCCGACGCGCCCGAGGAGACCCGAGTCATGTCCTGCCTGGCGCTATCGAACGTCCTCGCGCGATCCCACCCCCGAGCGCAGCGCGTGGGCCATGATCGCCACCTGATGCTTGCGCGGGAGCTTCGACATCACCCAATTCGCCCCGCGATTCGCCCAACCGGAGATCCGGCTCGGGTGCTTGCCCAACCCCGCGAGTGCCTCTTCCACGACCGCGCGTGGTTCCATCACCACGCCCTTGGCGTCCGCCCCCGAGCTCTCGAACCCAGGTGTCCGCGTAGCTCCGGCCACACAGGTCATCGCGTCGACACCGTGCTCGCGAAGCTCGCCCCACAGGCTCTCACCGAGCACCCGCAAGAACGCCTTGCTCGCCGCATAGCTGGCCAGCCGCGGCGATCCTTGCAGGCCAGTCATCGAGCCCATCAAGATGATCCCGCCTCGCTTTCGCGCTCGCATCCGAGCGCCGAGCAGGTGCGCGAGCACGACCGGACCGCGGCAGTTCACGTCGATCGTTCGCAGCTGATCGCTCAGCGACTGCTCGAAGAACCCGCCGATGCGGGAGAACGCCGCGTTGTAGACCAAGAGCCCGACCTCGCGCTCACCGACCGCCTCGAGCACGCGCTCGCCGAGGTCGGGCGACGCGAGGTCCATCGCCACGGTCGACACCTCGACCCGGTGTGTCCGTCGGATCCGCTCGGCCGTCGCCTGCAGGGCTTCGGCTCGGCGGGCGATCAGGATCACGTTCAAGCCGCGGCGAGCCAGGGCGTCCGCGAACGCCTCGCCCAAGCCTTCGCTCGCTCCGGCAATCAACCCCCACGCGCCGTAGCGCGCCACGAACTCGGTCTCGTCCATCATGCCCCCGACGTTGGCGAACATTACCTCAGCCCACCGTCCAGGACCGGCGAGTCGCTAATCGAGCTCCGGAACCCCAGCCAGCCGCAGCTCGATCCCCCGCACGTGCGCCGTCTGGGCGAAGTCCCGGATGATCTCGACCACGTCGCGGTCGATGTACTGCGAGCTGCTCCCGTCGATCTCGACGATGCTCTGATCGGGCAGCTCCTGCAGCGCCTGGCTGACGCTCGCCTTGTTGAGGAACGAGACGTTCTCGCTCAGCTCGATCCGCACCAAAGAGCGCGTGCCGCCCTCCTCCGCGCGATCCCGGACCTCGCGGTGGTGCATGAAGTAGGGGGTGGCCAGGTTTGCGCGCAGGATGAAGAACACGCCGGCCGCGAGCCCGATCAGCACGCCGATCAGCAGGTCGGTGAACAGGATCGCCACGAAGGTGATGATGAAGGGCGTGAACTGATCCCAGCCGCGCCGGTACATCCGCTTGAACAGCCCGACTGGCGCGAGCTTGTAGCCGATGTGCAGCAGCACGGCCGCGAGCGCGGCGTAGGGGATCTGGTTGAGCACCGCCGGGATCGTCAGGACCGCCGCGAGCAGCAGCACGCCGTGGCCGAACGCGGCCATCTTGGTCCGACCGCCCGACTGGATGTTGGCCGAGCCGCGCACGATCACGGCGGTCAGCGGGATGCCACCGAGCAGGCCAGCGAGGAAGTTGCCGAGGCCCTGAGCGTGCAGCTCGCGGTTGGTCGGCGTGCGGCGCTGGAAGGGATCGAGCTTGTCGATCGCCTCGACGCACAGCAGCGTCTCGATGCTGGCGATCACCGCGATCAACCCAGCAGCCTTCCATACGGCGGGGTTGGTGATCGCGGCCCAATCCGGCGAGGGTACGATCGAGACCGCCTCGGAGAAGCTCGAGAAGCTCGGCAGCGTCACCCGGTGGGTCGCGCCCTGGTAGTACTCGGGTAGCGCCCAGAAGAACAGCTGGTTGAGCGCGATGCCCAGCGTGACCACGATCAGCGGACCGGGCAGCCACTTGAGCTTGAGCTTGGGCCAGCGATCGAGCGCGATCAGGACCGCGAGGCCGACCACGGCGATCGCCATGGCGCCGAACTGC
>CBFGLP010000052.1:0-1924 GCA_965649595.1 uncultured Myxococcales bacterium
TACCTGCCCGAGAACGGACCTCTCTACCTCGACATGACTCCGCGCGAGCTGCTGGAGCACTTCGGGACGATTCGCAAGGTCGCGCCGCTCGACAAGGCGATCGATCGCGTCGTCGAGCAGTGTGCGATCCGCGAGGTGCTCTACAAGCCGATCGGCAAGCTCTCGAAGGGTTACCGCCAGCGCGTGGGCATGGCCCAGGCGCTGCTCTCGGATCCTGAGGTGCTGATCCTCGACGAGCCGACCTCGGGCTTGGATCCCCTGCAGATCCGCGAGGTCCGCAAGCTGATCCGCGAGCTCGGCAAGCAAAAGACCATCCTGCTCTCGACGCACATCCTGCAAGAGGTCGAGGCGGTCGCCGACACCGTGGTGATGGTCCACGAGGGTCGGCTGGTGTTCAACGGCACGCTCGCCGAGCTGCGCACGGGCGCCGACACGCTCGAGCAGCGCTTCTATCAATTGGCGGGCGTCGAGAAGGAGAGCAACTGATATGGGTCTCGACTGGATAGTCGTTCGCGCGCTCGCTCGCCGCGAGCTCGCCAGCTACCTCGCCAACCCGGCGGGCTACGTGTTCCTGACCTTGTTCATCGCGGCGACCGCCGCCGGCGCGTTCCTGCAGGAGGGCTTCTTCGCCCGCAACCTGGCCGACCTCGCGCTGCTCAACAAGGTCATGCCGCTGATCCTGATGCTCTTCGTGCCCGCGGTGACGATGAACCTGTGGGCCGAGGAGCGGCGGGTCGGCACCGACGAGCTGCTGCTGACCATGCCCGTCCGCGACCTCGAGGTCGTGTTGGGAAAATTCCTGGGCGCGGTCGGCATCTACACGGTCGGCCTCGCGTTCTCGCTGGTCAACGTCGTGCTGCTCGCCTGGCTCGGTGATCCCGACTCGGGGCTGATGCTCTCGACCTACTTCGGCTATTGGCTGGTCGGCACCACCTTCGTGGCGATCGGCTTGCTGGGGTCGATGTTCAGCAGCAACGCGACGGTCGCGTTCATCCTGGCCGCGCTCGGCTGCGCGGGCCTGGTGTTCGCCGGCACCGCGCCTTGGGCCGACGGCATCGTCGGCTGCGCGATGATTGCCGGGGCGGCTGCGCTGATCTGGGTGACGGTGCGTGGCAACGGGCAGCTCGCCGGCTGGGTCGCGCTGGCTGGCGGCGTGCTCGGGGTGCTCATGTGGCTGACCGGCATCTGGCCCAATTTCACCGAGACCTTCGCGCTGCTCGGCGTCGATCGCCACTTCTATGGCTTCGGCGAGGGCGTCGTGCGCTTGGGTGACGTCGTCTACTTCCTCGGGATCACCACGGTGGTCCTCTATCTCTGCACCTTCATGATTGGAAGGAGGCACTGGTGATGGCACCGCGATTCCATCGACTGGTCCGACTCTTCGCTTTGATCGCGCTGGCGGCCTCGCTGACCTACATGTGCCAGCGCTCGAACGTCCGGGGCGACTGGACGAACGCCGGCCTCAGCGAGATCACCCCCGAGACCCGCACGCTGATCGAGAGCATCGGTGAGCAGGCGCCGGTGGTGGTCACGGCCTACATATCCAAGGAGGTCCCGCGCGCCTATGTCCCGCTGCGCAAGCGCCTGATCAACATCCTGCGCGAGATGGAGGCCAGCGGCGGGCCCGGCCTGACCGTGCGCATCTACGAGCCCGAGCCCTTCTCGCGGGAGGCCGAGGAGGCGATCGAGAAGTTCGGGATCATCCCGCGCCCGCTGGTCGCGGCCGAGGCCGGCAAGGTCGACACGATGACCGTGTTCCTCGGGCTCGCGTTCACCAGCGGCCCGCGCGAGGAGGTGATCCCATTCCTCGATCGCGGCCTCTCGGTCGAGTACGAGATCGCCCGCGCCCTGCAGGTCGTCACGCAGGAGAAGAAGAAGGTCGTCGGCATTATCCGCGACGACACCAAGCTGATGGGCGACTTCG
>CBFGLP010000053.1:0-3026 GCA_965649595.1 uncultured Myxococcales bacterium
GGGTTGGTTCGATAGTAGATGCCCCCGAGCAGCTGCGACTCCCAAAACCCGTCGGGGTTGGCATCCCGCAGCAAGTCTCGCCACTCACCCGAGAAGGGCTCGCCGATGGCAGGAAAACCCGCCGCGACGAGGATCTGCATCCACATCGACGTGCCCGAGCGGGGCGTACCGGTGACGATCAACATCTTGTGCCCTACTAGCACGATCCAACCGGCCGCCAAAAGGTCTACAATGCCCGCGTGGAACCGGAGACACGCGAGAGCGAGGGTCCTGCGTCCGGCACGGGCGAGCTGGCGGGCCTGACGATCTTGCTGGTCGAGGACGACCCGCAAGCAGCGAAGTGGGTCCGCATCGCCTTGCAAGAGAAGGGCGCGAAGGTGCTGTGGGCGACGCGGATCGATCAAGCCCGCAACCTCGCCGAGAAGCACGAGCTCGATCTGGCCTTGCTCGACGTCTCGCTCCCCGACGGCAACGGCCTCGATCTAATCGTCGAGCTGCGCATGCGCGAGAGCCCGTGCGCCGCGGTGGTCGTGACCGGCAACCCCGAGTCGGCGATCGCTCGCATGGCCGCCGCGCTCGGCGTGACCGAGTTCCTCGACAAGCCGGTCGCGCTCGATCGCCTCAGTGATGCGGTGCTGCGCGCCCGCGAGCGCAGCGAGGCTCTGCGTCGGATCCTCCGCGAGCACAAGGGCGACGTGGTCCAAAGCGAGGTCGCCGAGGCCGTCGCCAAGCGGCTCGAGCCGATCCACGCCCGTCGAGCCCAGCCGCTCGACTCGACCGAGCGCCTCGCAATGCTCGCGACCGAGTTCGGGCTCAGCTCGAGGCAAGCCCAGGCGGTCGCGGGCGTCGCCGAGGGTCTGTCCGACGCCGACATCGCTCGCGCGATGAAGGTCTCCTATAGCCGCACGCGGCAGCTGCTCGCGGCCGCGTTCGCCAAGCTCGGGCTCAAGTCGCGCAACGACTTCATCCGCTTCTTGTGGGAGCGCAGCGGCCAGGGCGAGCCCTAGCAGGGTGCTAGCTGATCGCTTCGAGCACCAGCAGAGCCGCGCCCGCGTCGATCTCCGCCTGATCCGCGACCACGATCGCCTGCACGCGCGCCCGCTCGGGCAGCCGCGCGTCGTCGTAGTGGATCCGCGTGAAGGTCTTCATCACCTCGAGCACGCCGATCGTCTGGCCGCGCTGGATCACGTCGCCGACGCTGACGAAGGCCGGCTTGTCAGGCGAGGGCCGCGAGAAGAAGCGCCCGCTCGAGGGCGAGCGGAACACCAGCGTGCCCTCGTTAGAGGTCACGCTCGCGGCAGCGTCGCTCGTGGCGAGGCCCGTCGATCCGACCGCCTCGGGATCGAGCGTCAGCAACACCGCACCATAATCGACCGGGCGCCGGGCGAGTCGCTGGCTCCGCTCCGCCGGCTCGACCACCACCCCGACCGCGCGCTGCGGGGCCTTCAGGCGATGCAGCACGCCGAGCTGCTCGAGCTCGCCGATCACCATGCCCGGCTGCACGAGCGTCCCCTGGCTCGGCGCGTCACGCCACAGGCCAGGCGCGGGCGCGAGCAAGCTCGAGCGACCACCGTCTTGAACGAGCAAGGCCTCGAGCTCGGGCACGAATTGGCGGCTGTCGGTCATCGGCGACGCGAATGTTCCAGACCACGCACGAACGCGCAAGCCGAGCCGATCAGGGCAGCTGAGCCGCCGCGAACGCGGCCCAGAGATCGTCGAGCTTACCCGCGCCGGTCAGGTCGGTCAGATCGGTCGGCCCGAGCCGCACCCACACCGACTCGGTCGTAGGATCGACGACGACGAACTGCCCGAACGCCCCGATCGCCGCGAACACCTGCTCGGGTGCCTCGGGGGCGAGCTGCCCGTCGCCCTCGTTGCGCGTCGGTGACGAGGGCAGCACCCAATGGCCGCTGCGGTTGAGCCACCACATGAACCCGTAGGCCACGTTGAGCTCGGTGCTCGGCTGCAGCGACTCCTCGATCCACCCTTGCGGCACCACCTGCACGCCGCCCGCCCACCGACCGCCGCGCAAGTAGAGGTAGCCGAAGCGCGCGAGATCGCGGCACGACGCCGACACGCCTTGATAGGTCAGCGGGTTACCTTCGGCGTCGCGGCCCAGCTTGGCGCTCATGCCGATCGGCCCGAACAGCCGCTCCTGCGCATACGCGCCGAGGTCCGTACCGACCGCGGCCCCGAGCACCCGCTCGAGCGTCTGGATCGCCGCGTTGTTGTACTCCCACCAGGTCCCGACCGGCTGGTCGTGCTCGAGGTCGATCGCGAACTGCGTCTGATCGCTGGCGACGCTGAGCTGAAAGTAGTCGACGTCGAAGCTCCACTGCCGGCCCGAGTCGTTGCTGATCAAGTTGCGCGTGGTGATCGCCCCGCTCGCGCTGCCCTGCCACTCGAGGATGTCGACCGGCTCGTCGATGTCGAGCTCGCCCTCGGCGGCCGCGATGCCGACCAGCGCGCTGGTGATCGACTTGCTGACCGAATAGACGTTGCCCTGGTCGACCTCGGGTCCGTAGTCCTTCCAGTACCACTCGCCGACGATCACCCCGGCGTGGCTGACCACCAGGCAGTGCGAGTCCATGTCCTGAGCGACGCTGGCCATCTGCTCGAGGCCCTCGCTGGAGAACCCGTGGTCCTCGGGCAGCTCGACCAGCCAGTCGGGCTCGGGATAGACGTGCTCGTCGCCGGTCTCGCCCGTCTCGGTCTCGCCCTGCGTGTCGGCCTCGCTCTCGTCGGTGCTCGTGTCGTCGGTCGTATCGCTGTTGCTCTCGCTCGTGTCGCTCTCCGACGAGTCGGTCTCGCCGGCGTCACCGACCTCGTCCTCGCTCGCGGACGAGCCGCTGCACGCGGGCAGCGAGACTAGGCAAGCGCAGGTGAGCAGGTAGAGCGAGCGCCGATCGACCATGCTCGGACGCTAACGCGAGCTGCCGGCTGGTCGCAACGGATTCCTAGGTCGTCGCAGGCCGAGCAGGAGCGAGAACACTAGCTCGGCCCCGAGCCCTCGCGATCCGTCGGCT
>CBFGLP010000054.1:0-2211 GCA_965649595.1 uncultured Myxococcales bacterium
GTACTTGTAGTGCTCGTAGGGCCGCTTGAGCAGATCGGAGAAATTGATGATCCCGCGGTTGGCGTCGACGAGGTCCCCCTGCGTGCCGTAGAGCACCTGGCCAGCGACCGCGGGCGGCAGGTGGGCGAACGCCCGATCGCCGGTGACCGGGAACGAGCGGGCGTCGACGGTCTGCTTGGGCTCGACGTCGACGAGGCCGGTCCGATAGGTGCGGCTGAGGTAGAGCCGCTCGACCTGGATGTGCTGGAGGACCTTCTTGAGGTCGCCCTGGTAGGTGTTGAGCAGCGCGTCGAAGATCTTGCGGTTGCGGGCCGAGAGCTCGCCGTTGCGGATCGTCCACGGGACCACGAACTCGGAGTCGTCGGCGAACAGCTCGGCCAAGAGCTGCTGGCGCAGCGGGACCGGGATCAGGAAGATCGGTGGATCCTTGGTCTCGTCGGTCAGCCGACCTTCGATGAAGTCGCCGCGGATCTTCGCGAAGCTCTCCTCCCCGATCGCCTCGCGGACCGCCGCCGCAGCCCCGAAGCCGATACCACCGCCTTTTTGCTCGCGGGTCGGGAACACCCACGCGAACCGGTAGAGCAAGCCGCGATCGGTGCGCGAGAACGCCTCGAGCCCGGCCTGCAGGGTCTCGAGCATCGTGCTCTTGGCGCTGCCGTTGGGCCCGTGCAGCAGGATCAGCGAGTCGATTCGGCCAAGTCGGCAGTAGCCGTCGACGATCTCGTAGAGCTGGCTCTGGGCCTTCTCCTGGCCGACCAGGCGCGGGCCGTCGTCGAACGCTCGATCGAAGAGCTTGAAGCGATGGACCGTGCCGCTCGGGACCCGCACCGCCTCGCGACCGTAGAAGTCGAGCGCGTCGCGGAGGTAGAGCGCGGCGTTGCGGACGTGGAGGCGCGGCTCGGCGAGCAGCAGCTCGAACCACTCGTCGAAGCTGAGCAAGCGACGGGTGGCCGCGAACTCCTCGGCGACCTGTCCGGCGAGCTGGGAGAGGCGCTGTGGCGCACCGAGGGGACGGGTCGAGTCGGGCATGGGGAGCATTCCTGATCAGGCCCTTCGGGGCACAACTCACGTCAGCTATCGGCCGAGCGAGGCCAACTCATTTGACCGCGACCACGAACTCGAGCTTCTCGGTGCGCGGCGAGCAGACCTCTTCTTGGCAGATGGCGAACTTGAATTCACCGGTGAAGGTCTTGTCGCCAGCCTCGCTGGGCGTGAACGCGACCGCAAACTCGGCGCTGGTCTCGTCGAGCTTGACCGCGTCGTCCTTCTTGAGGTCGGCCTTGGTCACCGCCACCCCGGCCGGTGGCTCGAGCTTCAGCGTGGTCGGGAACTCCAGGTTCATGTGCCACGCACCGCGCGGTACGATCTTGATCGTGACCTTGCCTTCCTCGCCGACCTTGGCTTCGCTCGGGTCGATCTGCAGGTCGTAGGGCGTCTCCTCGGCGGCGCCCGTGTCAGCCACGGTGCCGACCTTCTGGTCGCCTTCGACCGGCTTGCCGGCGATCTTCTCACCGCCCGCGTCGGCCGCGTCCTTGCCCGGCTCGGCGGGCTTGTTCTCGTCCTTGGGGGCCTTGTCGCCCGACTTGGAGTCACTGGCGCAAGCCGGCATCAGCAGGAGGCTGGCGAGCGAGAGCAACAGGAGGGGGCGCGACGAACGATGGCTGGGCTGCATGATGATGGGACCCTCGAGACTCGGAAGCCTACTCGGGAGACGACGCGGTGGCAGTACACATCACGGCCTCTCGAACCGCAACTGGACGTCGGTGGTGACCTCGCCTCGAAGCACGTCGGAGCGCTCCTCCACGGGCGCAAGAACCGCAGACAACGCGGCGGGTGGCGTTGCCAACACCCGCACATCGCCCTCGGGCACCCCATCGATCCGCCAGTGCCCGCGGGCGTCACTGCGAGCCTCGCCGAGCACCTCACCGTCGAGCGAGCGGATCTCGATCGTCGCGCCGCTGACGGGATCACCGATGTCGTCGTCGATCGTGCCCTCGATCGAGCCGCCCTGCTCGAGCTCGACGGTGACCTGAATTCGGCCGCTGCCGTCGTCGCGCAGCGTGATCGTCTGACCGATCCATCCCTCGGCGCTCACGAGCAGCTCGACCGTACCGAGCAGCCGGGTCAGCGTCGCTTGGCCCTTGGCGTCGGTGCTGGCGCTTACGTAGCCAGCGCTGAGGCGGGCAGCGACTATTGGATCGCCGCGTCCGG
>CBFGLP010000055.1:0-5696 GCA_965649595.1 uncultured Myxococcales bacterium
GCGCTGCGCCTGCGCGTCGACGCTGCGCACGCTCAGCGGCAGCACCAGCAGGCCAATGATCCCAGCCAACACCGTCACGCCGACCATGATCCAGGCGAAGCGGGTCAGCGGCGGCGAGAAGAACTCGCGCACCTCGTCGAGCTCGGGGCCGATGATGCGAGCGAGCAGCTGCGTGCGAAACAGCGTCTCGATCCCGAGCGCGAGCGGGGCCGAGAGGGCGATCACCAGGACGACCACGCGGAGGCTGATCGTCGGGCTCGTGGGGGCCGGCTGCGTCACGGCGATGCCACCATAGCGCGGGCTCCCGGATCAGATCTGCGGCATGAAGCGCCCGAGCTCGGCGTCGGAGCGGACCAGCGCGCTGCGAGGGATCAGCGTGCAGCCAGGGAACGCGGCGGACCGACACTGCTGCTGACACACCTTGCGCTCGACCGCGGCGACCAGCTGCGGCCCGGCGTCGGCCCAGCTTCGGTGCATGTTCGCGGCGCCCAGCCGCTCGCTCAGGCCCGAGCGCGCGAGCAGGTCGCGGACCGGACCGAGCACCCCGATCAGGTGCAGATCGTTGCCGCGCGTACGCAGGGCCTCGACCGCCCGCCGCAGCGCGTGCTCGGCCGTCGCGTCCATGTCGCTGACCGAGCTGCAGTCGAGCGCCAGCAGCTTCATGCGCGGGCGCGCGGCGAACATCGCGTGGATCCGGTCCTCGAGGAACTGCGCGTTGGCGTAGTAGAGCGGCGCGTCGATCCGCAGCATCCCGATCTGCGGGCAGGTCTCGAGGCCCGCGAAGCGCTCGACGTTGCGGTACACCGTGGTGCCCGGGATTCGCCCGAGCTCGGCCGAGTGCGGCCGCGTCGTGCGGACGACGAAGAAGCCGAGCGCGAGCGCCACTCCGAGCGCGAGCCCAACCTCGAGCCCGATCACCAGCGTCGCCACGAACGTAGCGATCGCCGTGAGCCCGTCGGCGCGACGAGTACGGAACGCCTCGACGATCCCCCGCACGTCGACGAGCCCGACGACCGCCATGATCACGACCGCCGCCAGCACGGCCCGCGGCAAGTACTGGAACACCGGCCCGAAGGTGAGCAAGGCTGCGAGCACGACCAACGCCGCGATCGCGCCAGCCCAGCGGGTCTTCGCGCCGCTCTCGGCCACCACCATCGAGCGAGCCAGGCCCGAGCTGACCGGGAAGCTGCCGAACAGGCCCGAGCCGATGTTGCAGGCCGCGAGCGCCCACAGCTCGCGATCGGGGTTGGTGCTGTCGCGGGCCTTGGCCGCGAGCGCTTTGACTACCGTGATCGACGACGCGTAGCCGATCACCACGATCGACAGCGCGGCCGGCAGCAGCTCGACCAGCGTCGCGCGCTCGAAGCGAGGCAGCGAGGGGATCGGTAGCCCGCGCGGCGTCTCGCCGACCACGGCGACCCCTCGCGCGGGCAGGTCGAGCGCCCAGGTAGCGAGCATCGCGAGCGCGCAGATCACCAGGTAGTAGGGCCAGCGACGCAGCCATCGCTTGGCCGCGATCAAGCCGACCAGCGCCAATGAAGCGACCACCAGCGTCGACACGTGCGTGTGCTCGAGCTGCAGCAGCACCGGCCAAGGCTTGGTCGCGCTCAGCTCGGGTAGCACCGTCTTGGGGACCCCGAACAACGAGCGAAGCTGACTGCCCGCCGTGATCAACCCAGCCGCCGCGTTGAACCCGAGGATCGTCGGGTGACCGAGGAAGTTGACCAAGAAGCCCGCGCGTACGCTGGCGAGCAGCACGAAGAGCAGGCCGACCTCGAAGCTGAGCAGGATCGCAAGCTCCGCCCAGCGATCGCTGCCCGGCTCCGCTAGGCCCTCGAGCCCCGACGCGATCAGCAACGAGGTCAGCGCCACGGGACCGATCGCCATGAAGCGGCTAGACCCGACCAGCGCGTAGATCAGCGGCGGGACCATGGCCGCGTAGAGCCCGAGCACCGGCGCTACGCCGACCAACATCGCGTAGGCCAGCGACTGGGGGATCAGCACCACCGCCACCGTCAGGCCGGCGAGGAGATCGGTCTTGCCGAGCTCATGCGCCCATCGGCCCAGACGGGCCGACGAAGCCTCGTGTCGCAGCCGCGCGAGCATGGACGCGGATGGTAAGCCCTTCAGCCGCGGGCGGCTGACTAAGCCCGTCAGCCGGCGGGCGTCTCGCCGCGAAGCCACCACCGTGGACAGCGCGCACCCGCTCTGCCACGATCCGCGCGATGGCGAAGTCGAACACGAAGTCGAAGCTAGTGGCGCTCACGCTCGCCGGTGCGTGTGCATTCGGAGTTTGGAAGCTCGGCGCGGCGCTGCTGAGCGACGACGAAGCGCAGGGTGCCGAGCACCTCGTCAACCGATTCTGGGTCGAGCGTCTGCCGCAGGACGAGCGGGACATGTTTGGTCACCTGCTCGTGATGAAGCACCCGCAGGGCAAGTTCGGCGCGGTCGGCTCGTCGTCGCAGTGGCGCCACCTCATCGAGGTGTTCCGCTGGAACCTGCGCGGTGATCAGCTCGAGCTCAACTTCCCGCAAGACCAGGTGCGTGCGCGCGTCGGCGTGCGGACCTGGAATTGCGAGGGCCAGGCGCCCGAGCCCTTCGAGCTGTGCCTCGAGATCAGCACGCAGCGCGGCAGCGTGATGTTCTATAGCCGCGAGGACTGGGAGATCCGCCCGCACGACATGGCCGACTCGCTCGAGGACATCGTCGACGACTACCCACAGCTCGCCGGGGTCGTCGGCGAGCTCGACGAAGGCCAGCTCGACGCGCTCGAGCAGCTCGACGAGGACGACGAGAAGCAGTGGCCCGAGGGGCGCGTGCTCATGCTCCCTTGATCATCGACGCGCGAGCAGGCCGATGACGAAGCTACGAATCCCGATGACCGTCGGCCTGCTGCTCGCAGCGTGCTCGGCGAGCGACGACCCAGCGAGCGACGAGGTCGGCACCAGCGAGGGCACGACCGAAGGCGAGACCGGGCCCGACACGGAGTCGGGCACCGCTACGGGCTCGGACACCAGCGAGGCGACCACCGACAGCACCGAGACCGGCGATCCCCCGGGCAACCCGCTGCTCTCCGACGAGCTGCTGAACATCGCCCACCGCGGCGGCGGCCTGCTGCGCCCGGAGGCCACTCTTACGGCGTTCGAGAACGCCCTGGCCGTCGGCGCCGACGTGCTCGAGATGGACCTCCACGCGACCTCCGACGGCGTGATCGTGGTCATCCACGACGACACCGTCGACCGCACCACCGACGGCACCGGCAGCGTCTCCGAGCTCACCTTCGCCGAGCTGCGTATGCTCGACGCTGGCTACGACTTCACTACCGACGACGGCCAGACCTTCCCTTATCGTGGCATGGGTATCTTCGTCCCCACGCTCGACGAGGTCCTCGACGCGTTCCCGGACGCCCATTATTTGATGGAGATCAAGCAGAGCGATCCGCCGATCGTCTCTGATGCCCTCGCGATCCTGGCCAACCACGCGGTCGAGGATCGCGTCGTGCTCGCGTCGTTCGACGACGACACGATCGAGGCCGTCCGCGCCGCGAACCCGAGCTTGTTCACGGCCATGTCGGCCGTGGAGATGGCCGAGTTCGTCGCCGCGATGGAGGATCCCAGCTATCAGCCGCCCTGCCTGTTCTTCCAGTCGCCCTGGGACATCACCTCGCAGGAGATGGTCGACCGGGCCCACGCGCTCGGCATGAAGGTTCACCCGTGGACCATCAATACGAGCGTGCTGATGAGCGATCTGATCGCTCGCGGTGTCGACGGGATCATGACCGATGATCCCGATCTGCTCGCGCAGGTCGTCGGCGATCAATGAAGTGTCGTCGTCAGCCCCACAGGGGCTGAAAGCGAGAAAGGGCGCTCGATTGTTCGAGCGCCCTTCTCGGATTCACCAGTCTCCCGCTAGCGGGGATCAGGGGTTCGGCACCGGCCCGAGGCTGACTTCCTCGGTCTCGAGGTCGCCCTCACAGTTGCCGTCGCTCAGCACGTCCGTGTAGACCGACGAGCGCGCCCCGTTCAGGTAGATCGTCCCGCAGCCACCTTCAGCGAAGGGATCGTCGGGATCGCAGGGCTTGCAGGTGAACCCGTTGGGATCGCAGACGTACGAGTCGTCGCAGAAGTGCCAGCGGCAGAACTGATCCAACACGTCCTTGCCAGCCAGCTCGACCCCCGCGTCGAAGCTGGGGTTGATCGTCGGCTGCGGCTCGTTGGGATCGATGCAGAGGTTGTCCGAGCGCAGCTCGAGCCCGGCATCGCAGGCGCCGGCGTTCGACGGGCAGCCGGCCTTGCCGGCGTTCTCGGGCGCACAGTTGCCGTAGAGAGCCTTGCTCGCGTTGTCGGTCGCGTCGTTGTAGGCCTCGGTCAGCGGGTGCTCGACCGGATACTCCATCGGGTTGCAGCCGACGTTGGTCCTGAACGCCGAGGTGCAGACCTTGTCCGAGTTGTCCGCCTGGCCCTCACCGTACACGCACTGCGAGACGACCCGGTTGTCGGTGATCGTCGGGCAGTCCTGCGTGTTGTTGCAGCGGATGACCTCGTCGTCCTTCTCGTCGGGGACCAAGATCGCCGTGCAAGCGCTCGCGGTGAAGCCGGCAGCGAGCAGGAGGAGAGAGACGAGCGGACGACGCGTAGACATGGGCATTGGGCTGAATTGGCGGCCTCAGCCGGGGTCGGGCGAGGATACGGAGGGGGGCGGGGGATCGCAAGCGGGCAGGCTGAACTCGAAGGTGGTCCCCGAAGGCCCGGTCTCGACCAGCCGGATCGCGCCGCCGTGGTCGACGGCGATCTGCTGGACCATTGGGAGGCCGAGCCCGGTGCCGTGCGCTTTGCTGGTCACGAAGGCGTCGAAGATCCGATCGATGCCCTTCGGCCCGGACGGGCCGACGAAGCCCTCCGTCGGGACGCTGATGCCGGGACCCTCGTCGCGGATCAGCACGGACGCGCGGGCTTGCTCGCAGGTCAGGCGCACGACGATGCTGGGGCGCTCGCGCTCGGAGCTCGCGCTGCCTGGCGGGACCACCTCGTCGAGCTCGTCGAGCAGATCGCCGAGGTCGCTCTCGGCCATCCGCTCGCCCTCGGACTCGAGCACCGCCTCCTTCGCGTTGCGCAGCAGGTTCATGAACGCCTGGCGGAGCTGGCCTGCGTCGGCCTCGACCCAGACGGGCTCGGCCGGCAGCTCGCGCACGATACGAATGCGGTTGCGCTCGTGCTCTTGCGCGAGAAAATCGAGCAGGTCCGTGAGTTCACTCGTGAGGTCGACCTTGGCCAGCTGGGGCTTGGGCCTTCGGGCGAAGCCCAGGTAGGCCTCGGTGATCTGGGTCAGGCGGTCGACCTCGCCCGTGATGCGGGCGAGCAGCTGGCGGGCCTCGCCGGAGTCGTCGAACTGCTGCAGCTCGTCCTCGAGCAGCTCGGCGTTGAGGGCGACGCTCGACAGCGGGTTGCGGATCTCGTGCGTGATCTGGGCGGCCATCCGACCGACGGCGGCGAGCCGCTCGCCGCGGAGCACCCGTTGCTCGCGCTCCTCGAGCGCCTCGGCCATCAGGTTGACCTCGCGGGCGAGGCGGGCGACCTCGTCGTCCTGCTCGGGGCGCGCCCGCACCGGCAGGCGCTCGCTCCAGTCGCCGCGACCGATCCGGCGCACGCTCGCGGCCAGCCGTCGCAGCGGTCGCAGGGTCAGGATCACCAGCAAGG